>JBDNGG010000001.1:0-4490 GCA_041689405.1 Terrimicrobiaceae bacterium
ATGGCTCCCAAGGTAGGACTCGAACCTACGACCAATCGGTTAACAGCCGACCGCTCTACCACTGAGCTACTTGGGAATCGCAGTTTGCGAACTTCGCGAGCTAAAAAAGAGAACATTTTCCGGGCAGCGTGTCAATACTCAGGGCGGAAATTTTCAAGCCGCGAATTGACTCAAATTAAATGACACCGGGGAGGATGGAATAAAGCAGTCGTTGCGAGTCGTTGCGTCACAAAGAATGACACCCGGATGAAAAATAGAAATCCGGGCCAATGAGCAAGAAGAGCAAAAGCGGGTTTTTGGAGCACTGTCGGAGAAGTTATGGGAGGAGGAATCAGGAAGGGGAAATCGCGGGTCATGTGAACGTGAGCGTGCGCCGCGTGTATGTGCGCATGGCCAGCGCTTGTCCGATCCAGGCACTCTTCGCGCAATGCCAGCGGCGGTTGATGGCGCTGGATCCGGCGTAACCGCCAGAGTGCGCAGTGGTCGCCCAGCGTAAGCCAAGCCAATCGGCAAACAACCTGCCGCAGGAGAGTCGTGTCCCGAACCGGTTGAAAATAGGGCGAACCGGGCCGAAATACCGCCCCATTCGCCTCCGACGCTCTCAAAAGCGGAAGAAAATCGGGATGCAAGCCGCTGCCCGGCCTGCAAACGCGCCAAAAGTCGTCGCTCCCTCGCACCACCAATCCGCGTATGAAATATGCGGGTTAGGGGACAAGAACCGATGGAATTCCTCTTCAGATACGATCAAAGATTCTCTCTCCTTTCCGTCTCACTATTTTGCTACCTGTAACTCAACCCCATGCGCCCTTAGTAAAGCTGCTATGTCCGTGCCCGGTTTCTGATCGCTGACAATCGCATGAAGTCGTTTGGGGTGCAGCGTCACCGCGACCGCTCGTCGGCCAAACTTCCCTGCATCGAGCAGCATCACCGTCCGTCGCGCGATGCTCGCCCATGCCCGCTTTACCTCGATCTCCAAGGGGTTTGGATCGGTCGGACCCACCTCGGCATCAAACCCCGTCGCGCCAATAAAACACATGTCGGCCGACAGACTCCCGATCTCGCGCACCGCCTCCGCTCCAATAAGGTTGCCCGACACCGCGCTCAACCAGCCGCCCACCACACGCACCGGCAGATTCGGGCGCAGCGCGCGCACCTGCAAGGCAACCGGCAGGCTGTTGCTCAATATCGACACCCGCGCCTCCGGCAGATACGGGATCATCGCCGCCACCGTCGTGCCGCCCTCCAGCACGATCACATCCCCCTCGCACACAAACTCCCGCACCGCGCGCGCCGCGATTCGCGCCTTGATCGCCAACTCAGCTCGCTCCTTTTCTTCAAAGGGCGCCTCACCCACGCCCATTCCCATTGCCCGCACGCCGCCGCGCACCCGCCGCACCAAGCCCAGCTCGGCCAACATCGCAAAATCCCGCCACACCGTCATCGGCGTCACCGCGAACAAAGCGGCCACCTCACCCGCCGCCAGAAAACCGCGTTCATTTAACAAGCCGAGGACGCGTTGGTGGCGGCTGATTAACATGCCCCGATGTTATAATGATCCGTATCATGTTATAAAGTGTTATTGTTCTCCCTACATTCCCGTTTAGCGGCCAACCTACCGTCATGCCTACTTATTTGGGAATCGACGGCGGCGGCACCCATACGCGAGCAATCTTGCTGAACAGGAGCGGGCGTGTTCTTGGCGTCGGCTCGGCCGGCCCCTCCAATTTCAACAACGTCGGCGAGGCCCGGGCCATCGCCAACCTGCTAACTGCTACCCGCGCGGCGTGGTCCGCCGCAGGCAAGCCCTTCGCTCCTGCCGACGCGGCATTTCTTGGTCTTGCCGGGGTCAAATCCGCCGCCGATATCGCGCGCATGATCACCGTCGCCGAGGGTGCTAGTTTAGCAAGCGCAGGGGCAGTGACCGTGGCCAACGATCTTCACAATGCACTCTCCGGCGGACTCGATGGTGCGCCCGGCATTGTCCTCATCGGCGGCACCGGTTGCAACGCCCTTGGTCGCGATGCCAGCGGGCGCACGTTCATGTGCGGCGGTTGGGGTTGGTTGCTCGGTGATCTCGGCGCCGGTTTCGGCCTGGCCGCCGAGGGTCTGCGTGCAGCCTGCCGTGCCGCCGACGGACGCGCCCCAGCCACCCGTCTGCTAACCGCAGCCCTGGCCTTTTTCGGATTGTCCGAGCCCTACGAACTACTCGCCTGCCTCTATGTCGGAACGTGGGATCCCGGTGCGGTCGCCTCCTTCGCGCCCGTGGTCGTGCGCCTCGCCGGCGAAGGCGATTCGACCGCCGCCGCCGTGCTCACCGACGGAGCGGAGTCGCTTGCTGCGATCGTGGCGGCCACCGCTCGGACACTCGATTTCCCATCCGGCCCCGACGTAGTTCTCCTCGGCGGCTGCATCACCTCGGGTGCGCCTTATCAGCCTCTCGTCGAAGCCGCCATCCGCCGGGCCTGGCCCGCCGCGCGGCTTCGCCCTGCGGCGCATGATCCGCTCCATGGTGCCGCGCTCAATGTCCTGCGTCACGCCGGCCTCAAACCCTCCAATCCTCTTATCATTCCCTCCTGATTACCTCATCCGTTTTTTACCATGCTCCAGCACATCGCACCCGACGACCTGTTTGTTTCCTATTCCGTCGACTCCGCCGCCCTCGGCGACCGCCCGATGGTGAAGCGTTACCTCGCTGACGTGCGCGGATGTTTCGCCGACTCCGCCGCCTACGAGGCGGCGCTCGCCCAGGGCAACCCGCTCCTCTACGAGGTCTCCTCGGTTGAACCTGCCAATGGTGACGGCCAACTCCACTACGGCCTCGGCACCGTCTATCCCGGCAAGATCGGAGACGAATACTACCTCACTAAAGGCCACTACCACTCCCATCGCCCCGCCGCCGAGATTTACATCGGCCTCAAAGGCGAAGGCGCGATGCTCCTCGAAGACGAGGCCACCGGAGAAACCCGCATGGTTCCCCTGCGAGCCAACAGCGCCGTTTACGTTCCCGGCCACACCGCCCACCGCACCATGAACACCGGCGCCGAGCCCCTCGTTTATCTCGGCATATACCCGAGCAACGCCGGCCACGACTACGGTGCCATCGCCAAGAAAAACTTTGCCAAAATCGTAGTCGAACGCGACGGCCAGCCCGCTCTACTCGACCGCCCGAAGGCCTAAGGTTCACCCACTATGTCCCACCTCAAACGCCTCGGCCTCCGTGCCGCCAACTACGACAAAACCCCTGCCGTCGCCGTGCCCGCAGCGCACGCTCACGCCTGCTCCTCCGGTTGGGATGCCATCGCCACCACGCTGAAAACCGCGCTCACCAGCCGCACCCGCGCCGTCATCGCCGTCGAATGCTACCCGTGCGTGCACGAGGAGGAAGTGCGCGCCGAACTCAGCCGCCGCCTCACCCCGGCCCACACGCTCGACACCAACACCGCCTTCAAGACGCCCGCCGAAGTGGACGCCCTCGTTGCTCCCTTCCTCGGCGGTGACGATCCAGTTTTTGGATACCTCAACCAGACGCTCAACCTCACCGACTTTCTCGACTCCGCGAAGGCCGCCGCCTTTACCGCCGCGTTGCCCGCGCAGAGTGCCACTGGAATCGTGCTCGTCGTCGGCCCCGCTGCCAGCCTGCTCGCGCCCCATGCCGACCTGCTGGTGTTCGCCGACATGCCCCGCTGGGAAGGACAGCTCCGCCAGCGCCGCGCCACGGTGGACAACCTCGGCGTGCGCAACCGCGGCGACAAAGCCTCGCTCCAATACAAACGCAGCTTCTTCATCGATTGGCGCGTGGCCGACCGCCTTAAGCAGGCCACCATGACCAAGTGGGATTTCCTGCTCGATACCACCGTCGCCACTGCGCCCCACTTGATCACGGGCGCTGCCCACCTCGCCGGCCTCGCCGCTGCCACCGCGCGGCCCTTCCGCGTCGTCCCGTTCTTCGATCCGGGTCCGTGGGGCGGTCAGTGGATGCGCGAGGTCTGCCAGCTCCCCGATGGCCCGCCCAACTACGCGTGGTGCTTCGACTGCGTGCCCGAGGAAAACTCGCTGCTCCTCGAATTCGCCGGCGGCGTGCGCGTCGAGATTCCCTCGATCAACCTCGTGTTCCGCCACCCGCGCCAATTGCTCGGCGAACCGGTTTACGGGCGCTTCGGGCCGGAGTTCCCCATCCGCTTCGACTTACTGGATACCATGGGCGGCGGCAATCTGTCATACCAAGTGCATCCGCTTACTGAATACGCCCGCGAGCACTTCGGGCTGCCCTACACTCAGGACGAAAGCTACTACATGCTCGATGCCCAGCCCGGCGCGGTGGTTTATCTCGGCTGCAAAGACGGCACTCAGCCCGAGGAAATGTTTGCCGAACTGCGCGCCGCCCAACGCGGCGAGAAGCTCTTCGACGCCGAGCGTTTCACCGGCACGTTCCCGGCCAAAAAACACGATCACTACCTCATCCCCGCCGGCACGCTTCACTGCTCAGGCAC
>JBDNGG010000002.1:0-3686 GCA_041689405.1 Terrimicrobiaceae bacterium
AACCGGAATCGTGATCGTGCTCCAACCCCGCCGTCTCGCCGCACGGATGCTGGCGGCAAGAGTTGCATCTGAGCGTGGCGGAAAGCCGGGTGATGAGGTGGGATATCAAATCCGGTTTGATAACGTGTCCGGGCGCAATACGCGGATTCTTTTTATTACCGAGGGCATTTTGCTGCGCCGGATGCTTCGGGACCCGCAACTTGTCGGGGTTTCCGCCGTGATCTTCGATGAATTTCATGAGCGGCACCTATATGGCGACATCTCGCTCGCACAGGTAATGGACTTGCAGGATGCAACCAGGCCGGACCTCCGGATACTTGTAATGTCGGCGACTCTCGACGGGCCGATGCTCAAGACTTACCTCACCGGATGTGAAGTGGTGGAGTCTGAGGGCAGAGTTTTCCCTGTCGAAATGGAGTATCTTAAACGCGAACCCGGAGATGAGCCGGTATGGGAACTGGCGGCCGACGCGATCAGCCGCGAGTTCCCTCAGACCGCGGGGAATGCATTGGTTTTCATGTCGGGGGCCTATGAGATTCAACGCACCATCCGCGCGATTGAAGCCCGGCTCGGCGCCAGCGTTCCGATCCTGCCCCTGCACGGGGAACTGTCGCCGGATCAACAGGACTTGGCCGTCGGTGCAGGTGGCGCACGGCGTGTCATCGTATCCACTAATGTGGCTGAAACCTCGCTAACTATCCAAGACGTGACGCTGGTAGTGGATTCCGGGCAGGCGAGGATTTCACGATTTGATCCGCATCGGGGAATTAACACGCTCTATATTGAAAAAATCAGTCGTGCGTCGGCGGATCAACGGGCAGGTCGCGCTGGCCGCACCGCAGCTGGCCGCTGTCTACGGTTATGGACGGCTCGGGATCACGAGCGTCGCCCGGGGGCAGAAATTCCGGAAATCCGTCGGATCGATCTGGCTGAAACAGCGCTTCACCTCAAGGCATCCGGCGTTGCAGACCTCAATACGTTCCGCTGGCTGGAGCCGCCGGATCGTGCAGCGATGAGCCGGGCAGGCCAACTGCTTGAGGATCTTGGGGCCGTGGACGCGGCGGGCATCACGCCGATTGGAATCCGGATGGTGCGATTTCCGGTGCATCCTCGATATGCGCGTATGTTCCTTGCCGCCGAAGCATTGGGCTGCGTCAAGGCAGCTGCACTCATTGCTGCCATCACGCAGTCCCGCAGCCTTTTCGTGCGTTGCGACAAGCGCACTGAGGAACTGCGCACCGACGTGCTCGGGGACGGGACGTCTGATTTCCAGATCGCTATGCGGGCGTGGGCTTGGGCGGACCGCCAGGGGTATCGAACGGACTCCTGTCGCAAGCTGGGGATTCATGCTGACGGCGCCCGACAACTCGGCAAGTTGTTCCATCAGTTTCTAGACATCGCACGCGGCGAGGGGTTGGCGGTGGATGGACCTCCGCCAAGCGATGAGGCTGTGGCAAAATGTGTGCTCGCGGCATTTGCCGATCAGGTCGCCCGTCGCCGCAGTCCTGGCACGCTGCTGTGCGACATCGTGCATGGGCGTCGCGGCCTCCTCGCAAAACAAAGCGCTGCACAAAATTCGCTGTTTCTTGTGGCCGCAGAGATCAATGATATCGAAGGGCGGGATCGTGAAGCACAAGTGCAGCTATCCATGGTAACGCAGATTGAAAAAGAATGGCTGCGGGACCTTTTCCCAGAGGAATTTTCAGATCGCTCGGAGGTGTGCTACGACCGAACACAGAATCGTGTCGTGGTCCGCTCCGAATGCGTGTTTCGAGATCTGGTGCTCGACTCACGTGACCGCGATGCTGAGCCATCCCCCGCAGCCAGCACATGCCTGGCACGGGAGGTAGTGGAGGGCGGGCTCGTCCTCAAACAATGGGATGATGCCGTTGAACAATGGATCATCCGGGTCAATCGGCTCGCGGCATGGATGCCCGAACTCGGTATCGCGCCAATCACTCCCGCGGATCGAGAGTTGATCATTGCAGAGGTTTGCAAGCACGCGGTCTGCTATCGCGATATCAAGGAAAAACCGGTGATGCAGGCAGTGAAATCCTGGCTCTCCGCGGCGCAGCATCATCTTGTGGAAAAATTTGTTCCCGAGCGCGTGCCGTTGCCCTCTGCCCGGATGGCGAAAGTAACCTACTCAGCCGACGCAGACCCATTCATTGCATCACGGATTCAGGACCTCTATGGCCTCACTCAGGCGCCGACGCTCTGTGGAGGACGCGTGCCGCTCACCGTTCAGATTCTCGCCCCGAATATGCGTCCCGTACAAGTGACCCGCGACCTCGCGAGTTTTTGGAAGGACGCATACCCAAAGCTCAGCCAGGACCTGAAACGCCGCTATCCCAAGCACGAATGGCGTTGATATTAAAAACCCTCTGATGATCGGATAGCTTGCGATCTCTTGACGCCCTTGTTGGCCGTCAGGAATGCATATTCTCCAACTCGATTCCCTTGGTCTCGCGAATAAACTTCACGACGAACCAGATGGAAACAAAGGCGAAGAACGCGTAAAATCCATAGGCCATCCCCAGCCCGAAACGGGATAGGAGAATCGGAAATGTCATAGTGACTACGAAGTTCGTGACCCATTGGGAGAGTCCTGCCACGGAGAGGGCTGCTCCCCGCATGCGGTTGGGGAACATTTCGCCCAGCATGACCCACATCACCGGACCCCAGGAGATCCCGAAGAAAATGATGTAAACATTGGCCAACACGAGTGCCAGAGGGCCGCTGAAACCGGTCAGTTGCAGGTTGCCGGTTGCATCCACGGCACCGGTGCCAAATACGACGGCGAGGCCACCCAACGTGATCGCCATCCCGATCGAGCCGATCAGGAGCAGAGGTTTGCGGCCGAGTTTGTCGACAAGCAGAATGGCCGCCACGGTGGCGCTGACGTTGATAACTCCACCAATGGTATTAATTAATAGCGCGTTGCTTTCAGAAAATCCGGCAGCCCGCCAGAGGACTGCGCCGTAGTAGAATACCACATTGATCCCGACCAGTTGCTGGAGGGCAGCGATCACGATTCCGACCCAGACGATGGGATGCACCTTGTGCGTTACAGAATCAAGGATGTCCCTGATGCTCGGTTTTTTGTCCTTGGTGAGTGTGGTTTGAATCTCTGCCACCTTCGCAGCGGCGGTATACCGATGGCTGAGCCGGGCAAGAACTGATTCGGCAAGTTCCAATTTCCCCGCTGCGACCAGAAACCGGGGCGACTCAGGAATAAAAAACAGTCCAACGAGAAAAATAGTTGAGGGAATCAGCTCCATCCAAAACATCCACTGCCATGCATGAAAGCCGAACCAGAATGGATCACTCGCGCTGCCCGCCGCGTTCGCAATAAGGAAGTTGCTGAAGAAAGCAAAAAACAACCCGAGCACAATCGCCATCTGCTGCAGAGTGGCAAGGCGGCCCCGATACGCCGCCGGAGCAATTTCGGAAATGTAAGCGGGACAAATCACACTCGCTGCACCCACCGCAAACCCGCCAATCAAACGGTAAACAATAAACTCCAACGATCCGCTCGATATTCCGGATCCCCAGGCGCTGATAGCAAACATACACCCTGCCAAAAGCAGTGCCGGGCGACGGCCGTATTTGTCGGCAATTCCTCCTGCCAGGAAGGCACCTGCTGCACACCCGAGAAGCATGGATGCCACATTAAAGCCGCTGCC
>JBDNGG010000003.1:0-2077 GCA_041689405.1 Terrimicrobiaceae bacterium
GCCGGGCCGCTCGCCGCGGTGGAACTGCCCTCCAGCGGTAGCTCTCGAGCTCGGTGTTTCGAAAGGTAATCCCCGGAATAGCGGGGAGACTTCATCCGGCTCAAAGAAGAACGCCGCCACCGACTGGCACGCCTGCCCTTTCCAGACAAAGTGCAGGCCGTAGTGCGAATGCAATAGATGGCCGCTCCGGTGCTGCGAGCACGGGGACGGCGTGTCACCCCGTGGGTGCTCGCGCCAGCCGACCTCGCGAAAGCCTAAAAGTCCTGCTTGCCGCCCACTCTTAGCAGTATCATCTCCCACTCCGCGCCCCTGCGCCCCTGCGGAGAAATCCTCCATTCCTCCGCATCAACACGGCTTGCACCTTGCAAAGCCGCCTACAAACGCATAGCAACTTCCGAGCGTTCATCGCTCTTTCATCCCGATGTTACATTCTTCCATTCGCCCCCGCGCTGTGGTGGGTGGCATCGGCTTCCACTACGGCAAGGAGCTGGCCAAGCTTTTCGCACAGAACGAGGTCGGTTCAAGAACGGCATCGGTCTCACCTGCGCGAAATTATGCGTTCGCTGCTGGCGTCCGCCCAAGAACGGGCTTTGTTTTTAAGCGCCATCTGCAATCTGCCCAGCTCGGGAGCAAAAGATATAGTCAATGATCCCGGCTTTTCAGAACTTCTGCTCATCATAGCGTGCGAACCCGACATTGAGCAACGCATGACCGACGCTTTCGTCGAAATAGCCGAGCGCGTTCGGTCCAATGTGACACCTTTGGATGTGGCACTCCAAGAAGTGGATGCCCTAGTTCTACAACCCGACTGTCGAGCCCTTGCGCGAAGCCAGCTACTCTTTGGATGCGGTCATTTCAAAGCTGTATGGCAGATGGTCACACCACACATGGAGAGTTACCAGAATGAGTATTCAGGTATTTACTTGCATCTTGGCAGCTCGGCTTTAGCTGCACTCAGGCGTGAAGAGGCCACAAAGCGGCTCGATGCGGAAGTAGAAGCGCGATCTCCACGTTCGACAATTTGCACACTGCTCAGGCACCTACTGACCGGTCGCATCACGAGGGCGGCATTGATCGACCTGAGGAAGAATGCTGGCGAAGCGACACCTCTCGACGACATGGCTTCACAGTTCCATCCGCTAAAACTCATTTCAGCTTATCGCCCCCGAGAGGTGAAGGGTGAATCACTTTTCCTTGCCTACATGAGCAATATTGCCATATTTATGGGTTATGAAAACAACGATTGACCTGCCGGACGAGCTTTTTCAAAAAACCAAGATACTGGCTGCGGAACGTCGCACCACCTTCAAAGAACTGGTGGTGCAGGCGCTGAAACTCATTACCCAGACCGCTCCCGAGGCTGAGGAAAAAAAGCGAAAGCAAGCGCTGAAGCGTCTGATCAAAGCCATGCAGGCCGGTAATACCGAGCCCATGGTCCCTCTCACGCGGGAGGAGATTTATGATCGATGAGGTCTTTCTGGACTCTAATGTGCTGCTCTACGCCTGCTCCTCTGCCGCAGGCGATGCAGAAAAGCGGCGGGTGGCGGAAAAGATCATCATCCATGGTCGCTTCGCTCTTTCCGCGCAGGTCCTTCAGGAATTCATCGCTAACGCGCTAAAAAAGAAATCCCTCGCTATTAGTGAAGCCAATATCGACGCCACACTCGAACTCGCCTCGTTGGTGAGGGTATTGCCGGTCACTCACGAGCTCGTGGTTTCCGCTGTGATTCTCCGACGCCGATACCAACTCTCCCATTGGGACGCCACGATCTTAGCCGCCGCTGCGGAACTCGGCTGCGAGACTCTGTATTCGGAAGACCTCAATCACGACCAGGAATATGCCGGTGTGCGAGTCATCAATCCGTTTTTGTAAAATCTTTCGCGGGCATCCCAAAAACCTCACGTCCAATCTATGACTCATTTTGAACGCTACCTTGGAGTTGATTACTCCGGAGCGGAGACTCCCACCAGCAGCTTGAAGGGCCTGCGCCTGTACGAGGCCACGCCCGCTGGTCTGCCAACCGAGGTTCCACCCCCGCCCAGTCCGCGCAAATACTGGACGCGCCGGGGTCTGGCC
>JBDNGG010000004.1:0-7325 GCA_041689405.1 Terrimicrobiaceae bacterium
AAAGAACGGACGTTTGAGTTGACCAATTTCCCCTACGCACCGTGGCATATCGTTCCAGCCAATGATAAAAAACGCGCCCGGTTGAATTGCATCCGCCATCTCCTCGATCAGATTCCCTACAAGGTCATCACCCACGACCCGATTGACCTCCCCGCACGCGTGCATCACGAGGACTATAATCGCCATCCCGTGCCAGCGGAAATCAAGGTGCCGAATTACTATCCGGTTCCTGAATAACGTTTGATTAGTCTTTATCGGCCGGTGCCAGAATCGCAACCGCCATAGCAGCAATACCCTCACCTCGCCCGACGAATCCCATGCGTTCGTTGGTGGTGGCCTTGATGCCGATCTGCCCTTCGTCCAAGCACAGGCTTTCCGCGAGGCGGGCTTTCATTGGTGCAAGATAGGGTGCAATTTTCGGCTTCTCGGCGATCAACGTGGCGTCGATGTTTCCGATGATCCATCCGCGAGCAGTGATGATCTCAAGCGTGCGGCGCAGGATTTCCTGACTGGATATCCCGCGAATCGACTCATCAGTGTTCGGGAAATGATGCCCGATATCCGCCTCGCCCGCCGCACCCAACAGCGCATCTGCAATTGCATGGGAAAGCACGTCGGCATCGGAGTGCCCATCCAATCCAGCCGCGGCCGGGATTTCCACCCCGCCGAGGACCAGCATCCGTCCCACCGCAAAGGGGTGCACGTCGTAGCCAATGCCAATGCGATTCATAATGAGGTGGAGATGATCATATGCCGAAATCGATCCGCCCGCTGGTCGCAGCGATAGAATACTTTTCAGGATTATTAGAAAGCGGCCGGAGATCGACCACGCCGCCCGCGGACTCAACGAGCAGGAGGCCTGCCGCAATGTCCCACAGGCTGATCTGGCTCTCGATATAGGCGTCGAGGCGTCCGCACGCGACATACGCGATATCCAGCGATGCGGAGCCCATCATGCGACACTTTTTCGCAGATCGAACCAACCGTAGAAACAACGGCAGGCTTTCATTCACCGAATCCAACGTTTTAGACACGCCCACGGAGACCATGGCCTCCTTGAGTTCCGTGCGCTCGCTGACCTGGATGGGTTGTCCATTTAACACGGCCGGCGACGATTCTGTCACCTCCCACATTTCGTCACGCATCGGGTCGTAAATCACACCAACGATAACCTTTCCCGCACGCCTCAATGCGATGGATACCGCAAAATGGGGAACGCCATAGAAAAAATTGACCGTGCCATCAATCGGATCAATGACCCATTGATACTCGCTGTTCTCGTCGCCGCGAATGCCTTCCTCGCCATAGATCGCATGGTCCGGATAACGGGCGAGCAGCATCGACTCGATCAGCGTCTGCGAGCGGCGGTCGAGTTCCAGTTTGATGTCGTGAGCCTCGTTGGCGTCCACGTGCAACGCCTGACCGAAATTAGCGCGCAGCAGTCCGCCTGCCGCCTGCGCCGCCTCTTTCGCAGCATGAAGGTAGTTTGTCATACGGGGCATCTTTGCAGGGGATATAGATCGCATCAAGCGCGCTTCAGGAAAATTCGCTGTGGAGTGGAAAATCGCACCCCAAGCGGTGGTGTCAGGCAGAATATTTTTCGCTCAAAATTCACAAATCTCAATGACTCAAAACCCTCTCCTGACGGTGTTTATTGTAAAAAAGCGTCTTTTTTTCTATTCTGCAAAATTCCCGGCAACCGCAATAGGTAGTGGGTCGTTAATTAATCTACACTATATGGAGCAAATTTTATTGACCTCAATGAAAAATTATTTAATTCTCTCACCCGCGCTGAGAACACCCGAGTTCGCAGGAAGTATTGAGTTCGGGAGCAATCATCGGACAACCAGATATCGCAGGTGCGAGCCACTCAACGCACAGCAAAAATAACCGACCCAAGGAACCTTCTATGTCAACAACCACGACAATCAAACTCGGCGATCGTACTTTCATTCTCGACAAAGATAAGGCTGAAGCCGCCTACAATGCAAAGCGCGTCATCAATGGCCGCGCCACGATGTTTTTCAACATTCTGCCCGTGAAATACCAATGGGCGTATGAGCTTTATAAAAACATGAAGGCAAACCATTGGGAGCCTGAGGATGTGCCGATGCAGCGCGACTGCGAGCAATGGCGCGATGAGTCGATCCCCGAGATTGAGCGCTGGATCATCAAGATGGGTATCGGATACTTTTCCGCAGCAGAAGGCATCGTCGGAGACAATATCCAGCATGTTGTGCGTGAAGTTGTCACCGCGCCGGAACTCAAACTCGTGCTCGGTCGTCACGCCCATGAGGAAAACATCCATGCGGATTCGTTGGTTTACATGATCAGCTCGCTGGGCATCAATCCGCACGAATGCGAAGCGATGTTTGAGGACGTGCAGACGATCAAAAACAAAACGGATTTTGTGGTGAGTAACAGCCGGCTGTTGCGGCGGGACATTGACCTCACACAAACCGAAAACAAGCAGGCATTGGCGCGGAATATTTTTCTGTTCGGCCAATGTATGGAGGGCACGCAGTTTTACGGCTTGTTCGGGATGGTGCTTGCGCTTTACCGGCAGAATAAGTTCCGCGGGATTGGTGAGATGTTTCGTTACACGCTGCGTGACGAATCGAATCACATCGAAGTGTTCCGTAATTTGTTCATGGATCTCATCGAGGAAAACCAAGACATTTGGACCGAAGAATTCCAAGAGGAACTACGCTCAACCATGCGGGAAGCCGTCCGGTTGGAAAAAGAATTCATCAGCGACTGCCTCCCGGTCACCGCGGTGGGACTAACGAAAGAAGAATTCCTTGTTTATATTGACTACATCGGCGACCGCCGCCTGGAGGGATGCGGTCTCGAGCCGCTCAACGGCCCCATCGAAAACCCCCTGCCCTGGTTGGCAGAGATGATGGATATCAAGAAGGAACAAAATTTCTTCGAAGGCCGGGTCACCGAATACCGCAAAGCCTCCTCGCTCACAGCCGTCTCCGACGACGATTTATAGCCACCACGTTCCCCCTAAAACAACGCCAGCATCCGCCGCCCGCACCCCCCAATACTGCCATGATCCCACGCATATCACTCGAAGAAGACCTCGCACTGAAGTCGGTCGTCACCAAACCACGGACCCAGAAACCGGATTTCGCCTGGCGCGATGCGTTGGAAGCCGCAGACTCTGAGCCAATCAGCTCCGGTGTGCTCGTGACCCGCAGCGGCCAAGAGCGCACATTCAGTCTTGCGGACGTTGCCGATGATATCGGCAGTGCGCTCACGGACCTTCTGCTTTCGAGGGAGCAGGAGGACATCTTCACCGAAAAGAATCGGGGCTTTGTGGCAAATGTCGCGCATTCGGTCGCTGAAAGCCTCGCGAATCAGGTCACGGAGGGCCGCTCACTCAAGCTGTCGGAAAACGATCTCTCGCTCCTCATCGAAAAAGCACTCATCGAAAACGACGCGCACGACGTGGCGAAAAGCCTCGTTTTCAACCGCTCCGTAAAAGGCGGCGGCGATATCGAAATCTCCCATGACCGCGCCGGCATCCCCGTGAGCGTGCGGCTGATCCGCCGCAATGGTTCGGTCGTCCCGTGGAATGAAAACAAAATCGAGATTGCGATTCGGAAGGCCTTTCTTTCCGTGCGTGAAAATGCCAATGCAGCAATATCCATTACCCGTGCGCTCACGGAGCGCGTGCGCTCCAGCGATCAGGCATTTGTGCACATCGAAGACGTGCAGGACATGGTCCAAGAAGAGCTCATGCGGCAGGGGTATTTTAAAGTGGCTGAAAGCTACATCCTATATCGGGCCTACCGCACCCGCCAACGCGAGGACAACGCGCTTACCGCCCCGTCAGAAGAGGCCAGCCAGGACTCGCTTATTGTCGTCCGCACCAGCGACGGGCAAAGTATTTTCTGGGACGGATCGGAACTTAAAAAGCGGATTCAATTTTCCTGCATCGGTCTGGACTTGTGCCTCAATGCGGCGGAGATCGAGCGCGAACTCCGCCGATCTATCGGCACCGAAGTTTCCGAATATGACCTGAAGCGTATCATCATTATGAACGCCCGCGTTCTCATGGAACGTGATGCGGATTTTGCCAAATTCGCTGGCCGAATGCTCCTGACCTACATCTACGAAGAGGTGCTGGGATGGCACATCACCCGCGACGGGATCGAGGGGCTCAAGGAATCCCACCGCGTGGCATTCAAGAGTTACCTTCGCCATGGCGTTACGATTGAACGCCTGAGCCCCAAACTTCTCGGATACGATCTCGATAAACTCGCCGACGCGTTTGATCCCTCGGCAGACCTCGACTTCGACTACTTGGGCGTGCAGACGATGTATGATCGTTATCTCATCATCGACAAGACGTCTAAACAAGCACGTCGGATCGAAACGCCGCAGTTTTTCTGGATGCGCGTCGCCATGGGGCTCTTTATTGAGGAACCTAAGGACCGCGAGGATTGGGTTATCCGGCTCTACACGCTCTACAAGGGGCGCCGGTTTTGCTCTTCCACACCCACGTTGTTTAACTCAGGCACCCCGCACAGCCAGCTCTCCAGCTGCTATCTCTACAAAGTGGATGACAGCATCGAGTCGATCATGCAGCGGGGTATTGCGGAAAATGCGTACCTTTCGAAATGGGCTGGTGGCCTGGGTGGATCATGGACCAGTGTCCGCGGCACTGGCAGCTACATCCAAGGGACCAACGGCGAAAGCCAGGGCGTCATCCCGTTTCTCAAACTCCATAACGGCCAACTCGTTGCTGTGAATCAAGGCGGCAAGCGGCGCGGATCCGGGTGCGCATACCTGGAAACATGGCACAACGACATCGAGGACTTTCTGGAACTCCGCAAAAATGTGGGCGACGAACGCCGCCGAACGCATGACATGAATACCGCAAATTGGATTCCCGATTTGTTTATGAAGCGTATGGAGGGACGTCAAAACTGGACGCTTTTCCGATCCAACGAGACACCCGATTTGCACGGACTCTACGGCCGCAAATTTGAGGAGCGTTACGTCCACTACGAGCAACTCGGCAAGGAGGGTAAGATTTTCGCCAAGGAGGTCCCGGCAATCGACCTCTGGAAGCGCATGCTCAAGATGATCTTTGAGACGGGTCATCCGTGGATCACGTTTAAGGACGCTTGCAATGTTCGCTCACCCCAAGATCACGTCGGAGTCATCCATTCCAGCAACCTGTGCACCGAGATCACGCTCAACACGAGTGAGGATGAAACCGCCGTCTGCAACTTGGGCTCTGTTATATTGGACACTCATATGCGCGCTGACGGCTCACTTGACACCGACATGCTCCGCGAAACTGTCACCGTGGCGGTGCGCGCTCTGGACAATGTCATTGATATCAATTTCTACCCCACCGATGCCGCCAAACGCAGTAACATGCGCCACCGGCCCATCGGCCTGGGCGTCATGGGACTGCAGAACGCTCTATTCAAGCGCTCTGAGAGCTTTGCCAGCAACGAAGCGGTGGAATTCAATGATGAATTCATGGAAGCGATCGCCTACTTTGCCTACAGCGCGTCCAGCGACCTTGCCGGCGAACGCGGAGTATACTCTTCCTACCGCGGCTCGAAATGGGATCGGGGGCTTTTGCCTCAGGACACCATTGACCTCCTTGAGGCAGAGCGGGGAATCAAGATCGACGTCCCCCGTGGCGGAAAACTGGATTGGAATCCGGTGCGCGAGAAAATTAAACGCCTAGGAATGCGGAACTCAAATGTGATCGCCATCGCTCCCACAGCCACGATTTCGAACATCATGGGAACTACGCCATGCATCGAACCGAATTACAAAAATTTGTTCGTGAAAAGCAACCTGTCCGGAGAGTTCATCGTACTGAATGGCGAGCTCGTCCGCGACCTCAAGGCGGCAGGATTGTGGAGCGCTGACATGGCGCACCAACTCAAATATTTCGACGGCGAGCTCGACGACATCGTCGATATTCCTGCCGCGATCAAACACAAACACCGCACTGCCTTCGCCGTAGATTACCAATACATCATCGACGCTGCGGCACGCCGCCAAAAGTGGATCGATCAATCGCAATCGGTGAATTTGTTCCTGCCCGAGCCTGATTTCAAAGTGCTGAGTCACATGTACCGCCGCGCATGGAGCGTCGGATTGAAAACAACGTACTACTTGCGAACGCTGCAGGCATCAAACATCGAAAAATCCACCGCGGGTGCCCGGAAAGAAATGACCGGCATCGTCGGTGCTGCCGCTGCAAAAAGGGAATCTGCCGAACAGGAGCGAATCGTCGCCTGCTCGATTGAGGCGATGCGTAATGGTGGCGAGTGCGAGGCGTGCCAATAAAGCACCCTTCGCCCATCGATTGGCCGCTGCGATTCCTACCGGGGATGCTTGACTTCCCCGCGCCGCGTCAGTTGTAACATGGAGGCTCATGTCACCTTCTCCAGCAGTGCATCTAGCAGCCAACGGATTGCGTCGTTCCTTTCGGATCGGACGCAATACCGTGAGTGTCCTTCGAGGCATTGATCTCCAGATCGCGGTAGGCGAAGCCATTTTTCTGTGCGGTGCTTCCGGTGCGGGAAAAACCACACTACTGTATACCTTGGCGGGTCTGGAGCGTCCCGAGGAGGGTGAGGTTTTGCTCGACGGCATCAGCCTCTACGCCATCGGAGACAACAATCTGGCGCGCCTCCGCAATGCGAAAATGGGCTTTGTGTTTCAATCGTATTTCCTCCTGCCCGAACTCACCGCACTCGAAAATGTTCTCATCCCCGCAATGATATCGCGTGAGGTGGCAACAGATCGCGCGATGGCATTGCTCGAGCGTGTGGGACTCGCCGACCGGGCCGACCACCTCCCATCCGAACTCAGCGGCGGTGAACAGCAACGCGTCGCCATAGCACGTGCACTGGTGAACGAACCGGCAATTCTTTTTGCCGATGAACCCACCGGAAACCTCGATTCCAATACCGGTGAGTCCATCATCCAACTCCTGCTCGGTATCACGCGCAACGAGAAGCGAACCTTGGTTGTGGTCACCCACGACCCCGACCTCGCTTGCCGTGGAGATAGAATTGTCCGCATTGAGGACGGTACGATCGCCTAGACCACCAAATAAAACAGTCCCCAGCGGCAGAAATCGCCGTTTGCACAAACAACTATTGTCGAAGCGTCGGTTTTGATGTATAATTCTCCTTTTGCACATTTAACCGTGCAATCCATCAGGTATGGCGGGGTAGCCAAGTGGTAAGGCAGAGCTCTGCAAAAGCTCTATGCGTCGGTTCGATTCCGTCCCCCGCCTCTCTCTTAGTAATCAACGACTTACGAAAGCAGAGGGG
>JBDNGG010000005.1:0-5015 GCA_041689405.1 Terrimicrobiaceae bacterium
GAAGAAGATTCAGTGAGTATTCTTCGAGCTTTAGGCCGAGGTCCGCTTGGTGGGCGTTCGGGAGTTTCAATGAATTCCTCCCAGTTGGGCGATGGATTTTTGGAGGGCGGCAGTGGCGGTTGCGATTTCTTGCGCGGTGGTTGCCAAAGCCAAGGAAAAGCGCACGGATTGGTGAGCGGAATCGTCGGTTTTCATGGTGGCGATGACGTGGGAGGGATCGGGGGAATCGGCGAGGCAGGCAGAGCCGCTGCTGGCGCAGACTTCCGCCTGGTCGAGCAGGAGCAGTAAGGCCTCGGATTCGGTGCCGTGGACGGTGATGTTGGTGGTATTTGCGAGGCGATGAGCGGGGGACCCGTTGAGTTCGGTGCCAGCAATGGTCGTGAGAATGCTTTGTTCCAGCGCGTCGAGGAGTGGGCGGACGGTGCTTTCGTAGACAGGAAGATTTTTGGCGGCATGGTCGGCGGCTGTGCCGAGACCGATGAGGTATGGGACGTTTTCCGTGCCGCCTCCTCGGGAGCGTTCCTGATGGCCCCCGTGGAGGAAGGGTGTGAACCGGGCTTTGCGATGAATGTAGAGGGCTCCAATGCCTTTTGGTGCGCCTATTTTGTGTCCGGCAAGGGAGAGATAATCCAATGGAACGGCGCGAACGTCGATGGGGAGTTTGCCAGCCGCTTGCACGGCATCGCAATGATAAGGAACGCCACGACTGCGGCAGAATGTTCCACCTGTGAGGTGATAATGTGCCGTTTTTCGGGCTGTGCCAAAATCGCAGAATGAATAGCGGTGTTATTGCTCCCCGTGCCGCCGCTGGTGAAGAGGATCTCAGGCGGCGTCTGGCAACCGATGAGCTTGGCGACTTCCTCGCGTGCTGTCTCGATCTTGGATTTAAGTATCGAACCAAACCGATAGCTGCTGGAAGGGTTTCCCCATTCCTCGGCCAGATACGGCCGCATCGCTTCGCGCACTTCTGGCAGGACAGGTGCCGTGGCGTTATGGTCGAAGCAGATCCATCTGGTAAAAAGATTTTAGCGTAATTTTACTTCGGATTCCGCAGCGGGATTTGTTGAGTTTTCTGCAAATAAACGCTCAATTTCTTCATCAGAAAATGCATCAAGGTCCACGGTTTCGGCGGGGGCTGGTTCTGGAGCGGGGGCGCTGGCTGGAGAGGCCGGTCCGTTCTTTGATCCCGCGAGGTGCTCAGCGATTAGAGCGGCAATCTGGGCAATCGTCCGCGCGCGCATGAGGCTTGCGGGAGGCAGGGCCACTCCGATCGCGCTCTCTAGCGACGTCTCGATCTCAACCGCCATGAGCGAGTCCAGCCCCAGATCCGTCAGCGGCTGATCGGGGCGCAGGTTTTCGGGTTTGACGCGCAACACCGACCCCACGACGTCGAGCACAGCAAGGATGATGATTTCTGTGCGCTTCTCTGCGGGCGCTGATTCGATTTTCAGTCGCCAGTCGCTTTTTGAGCCGGTGGCGCTTTGGCCTTCGACGCCATCGGCAAAAAGGCGCTGCATCAGCGGGTTTTCCTGGCTTCCTCGAACGGACGTTCTCCATTTTGCCCAATCGGCACGGAGCGCCAACGCTTGAGTTGTTCCTGCCGAAAGGAACGATTCCATGAGCAAGGTCACTTCCTTAGGCTCGAGGGGGATCGTTCCCTGACGGGCCAAATACTCCGCCACGCGTTCATTGCGGGCAACATATCCTTCCCCGCCGAGTGCTCCCCAATTGATCGCGAGCGCGGGAAGGCCTATGGAGTGACGGTGATGGGCGAGAGCATCCAGAAACGCGTTGGCGGCGGCGTAGTTGCCTTGAGCCGGATTGCCAAACGTGCTCGACACCGACGAGAACATCACGAAGTGGTCCAACTCGAGCGTTTGGGTTTTGCTGTGCAGCAGCCATGCCCCCATGGCTTTGGGTCCCAGCACGCTCTGCATGCGCTCGGGCGTGAGGGCCGCGATCGGCGCATCATCAATCACCATGGCCAAATGGAAGACCCCTTTGAGTGGGTGGCCGGATTGCGAAATCCGCTCAAAGATCGCATCCACGTCTTTCGCCGATCCCGCGTCCGCAAGCACCACCTTGACCTCCACACCCTGCTCGTGCAGAGCAGTGAGAAAAGCCAGTGCCTCGGGTGTTGATGCTCCGCTGCGGCTGGTCAGGACGAGATGCCTTGCACCACATTCGACAAGCCACGTGGCCACGACCCTGCCGAAACCGCCAAAGGCGCCAGTAATGAGGTAACACGCTGCTGGATCCACTGAAAAAGGCGAAGCGAGTGGTTCCCCACGTCTTGCGAGGAAGGGCTCAGGAAACGACACGATCATTTTGCCCGTATTTTTGCCTTGAGCCATTAGCCGGAAAGCCGCGTCGATCCGGCAGGCTGGAAACGATCGGAACGGCAAGGGATGAATTTCTTTCCTGCCAACCATGTCGGCGATCACTTTGAGAAGCGCCCGGGTTCGGCCCTCATCGCCTCCAAATACGGCGTCCATTGCGACCACGTGAAACGATGCGTTTTTGCGCAGGGGCCAAAGGGGAATGCGCGAATTTTGATAGATGTCCCGTTTGCCGATTTCGATGAACCGGCCAAACTCCGCAAGGCAGGAGAGGCCCATGGGAATTGCTTCGGACGCCAAAGAATTTAGGACAACGTCCACCCCTCGTCCGCTTGTAATTTCCATCACAGCATCGGCAAAATCCCCACGCCGTGAGTCGATCACATGCTTGACGCCCAGAGTTTCCAAGAGGGCACGTTTCATCGGACTACCAGCGGTGGCAATCACTTCTGCCCCGAGATGGAGAGCAATTTGAATCGCGGCCATGCCTACGCCACCGGCTCCGGCGTGGACGAGGATTTGCTCGCCGGGTTGGAGCTGAGCCACGGTTTTTAGGGCGTGCCATGACGTCATGAAGACAACCGGCAAGGTCGCCGCCTCTTCAAAAGTCAGACCGTCTGGCATCGCAAGCACATCGCCGGCCCGCGCCATGGAATGCGTGGCCAGTCCAAAAACGGCCAAGCCAAAGACTCGATCACCGGGAGCGACGTGAGTCACATCGCGGCCCACGGAAGTCACGATCCCAGCGACTTCATCTCCGAAGATTCTGGCATCCGCAGTTTCTGCGGGGTAGAGGGCCAGCGCCTTCAACACATCACGAAAATTCATTCCGGCGGCTTTGACCTCAATTTCGACTTCACCCGGACCGCAGGCTGTCGGCAGAAACGGCACCAACCGTAGAGAATCGATCAGCCCGCGCTCACGCGACTCGAGGCGCAGTTGCACGGAACGATCAAGGATTTTGTCTTCCCGAATTAAACCACGGGCGATGCGCCGCACATAGCGTGCCTCCCCTCGGAACGCGATCTCCCGCTCGGTGTGGGGTTGGAAGAGTTCATGCGTGAGCAGAGTATCCTCAGCCGGAGACGCCTCCGGAAAAAGGTCGATTCCGCAGCAGGAAATGTTGGGATATTCATTGGCAACAACCCGCAAAAATCCCAGGGCAGGAGCTTGCCAGACGGAAACCTTGCGGTTCCTTCCGACGGCTTGCGCACCTCGCGTGATCACATCCAATCGCAGCTTTCGGCCCGGTCCCATTTCCTCAAGAGCCTGAGTGAGGTGAAGAAGGCCATCGGTTGCCGACCATGGGTTTCCGTTCGGACTTTCGTCCAGACACCATAAATACACCAGACGCTCTGGGGATTCTTCGTTGCTGGCCGCGAGCAGATTTTTCCAATCCACCAATTCCGGCCCGCGGTGAACGAGGCGGCATCGACTTCCGGCTGCCCGCACGCGCGACGCCAGAAGTTCTCCGAGCCCTGATTCATCAGCAAAAATGAGCCATGATGCTTCCGCGGGATTGTCCTCGCTGATAGTCGCCGCTAATGGAGGTGCGACGAACTCCTTGCGGGCCATGAGACCGATCAGGCTCTCATCGCCATTCGAGCGAAGGAGTCCGGGCAGCGACAGCACGTCGCTGTATCCGACATCACGAAGGACTTTTTCCCACTGAGTGCGCGTCAACAGCGGGTGGTTTGGCCGCAGATCGCGGTCCGTAAACCGCCACCATCCGCTTGTAAGACCAAAAACAGCATTCAGCCAAAGATGCGGAGACCCCACATCAACAAAAACCAAGCTCCCGCCGGGTGCCAAAAGGTCGTGAAGATTGCGAAGGGAATCACTCACATCACTCACGGCATGGATCACGTTCGTGCCAAGGATCAAATCAAAGGTGCCCGTATCGAACTCTTGAGCCGTGCCTGGCTTTTCGAGATCGAAGATTTTAAACTCGACCTCTGGAAAGGAGGCAAGTTTTTGACGGGCCGCTGGAAAGAAGGAAGCGGAGACATCGCTGAACACGTAGGTGTGGAGCTCGCGTTCAAGCAGCGGAAGAACCATGGACGCAAGTCCGCCCGTTCCGGCCCCGACCTCAAGAATACGAAGCCCCCGGCCTTCCGGGAGTTGGGCTGCCAGTTCCCCGACAACTTTTCCAATGGCTGCCAGCCAAGGGCTGATGACCGGAGAGTCACCGTAAAATTGATCAAGCACGTCGGTGGTGGAACTCGAAAACAAAACCTGCACGGCGTCACGTTCCGCCCGCAGGATCGGGCCAAGCTCAGCCGTCGTCGCAGCGCACAGCATGGCTTCCGGGAGGTGACCCGGATAAGTTGTGATGTTGCTGCGGAGCAACTTCGTCATGGATTCTGCCGCCGCATGAAGAGCCGGTTTCGGACGGTAACCCTTCGCTGTTTTTTTCAGAAGTCCACTTTGCAGCAGATCCCCCGCCAGTTGATCAAACACGGGGCGCATGGACTCCACAACGCCGAGCGATTCTGCCGTGAAGGGCTCATCATTTTCGGTGAGCATCTTTTGAAATCCTAACGCGACCTGCGCGAGCGCCAACTTATCACCGGCTGCATTGGCTGCTTCGAGATGATCCCTGCCTCGCATGTCGAACACTTCCTTCAAAGCCTGCTGCGCAACTTCCCGCAAACGAGCAAGAGGCAGGGGCTCCGC
>JBDNGG010000006.1:0-38049 GCA_041689405.1 Terrimicrobiaceae bacterium
CCTGCGGCGATGGTTGGCAGGGCGCGCAACATTGATTGCGCTGTTGCTTGTTGGCTCAGGCATTGCATTCCACATGATCTCGATTTTTTCTTCGAGTGAACGGCAACATCCGCGCGGTAGTCTTCAGAAAGCTATCGACGCAGGGTAAAGCTTCCAGGACACCTTGGCTCGGTGTGCATTTTTCAGCATTGTTATAAGGCGATAGAAGATGGAGTTTTCCTCTTCGGATACGATCCAACTTTCTCTCCCGCCCTTGCGTTTTGTTCCTTTAAACATCTTCAAAAGCATCATCAAGATCCTGACCCAAATGGCACTAACCTAAATTCGGATCTGCGATGATTCCGGATTGGGTCGCCCGTTGCTTCGCTTCGCGCCGGCTTGGGGCTGGCGTTGCCTTGGGCTGGTATAGGACGCGCCGATTGGTGCTTGGTCGCTTAACTTAGTGCCATTCCACAAGGACCCCGTTTTTCTCGCTTAAACCGGTGCAAAAAATGTGCTGGGGTTAGCAGAAATATGACGACTCGAATCCGGATCATTCCATCGAATCGGGACACAAAAAACCCCGGTCACTCGCGTGCCCGGGGTTTTTCTTAAGTATTCGAGCTCAACTTAGAACGCGAAGGTAACCGATCCACCACCCCAGAAGGTGTTTTCCTTGGTTCCAACGAGGTCATTCCACTGGTAGCTGTATGCGCCATAAGGAGCAACCGTGATATTTTCGCTCAGAGCAATCGGAAGGGCAATACCGAGTTCGGCATTGTTACCACCGTTGAAAGGTGAACCATCAGAGTCCACATTGTAACGGAAGTTAGTTCCAAAAGATACCCAGGGTGTCAAAGCAACTACGTCGCTGTAAACAGGGATCTCTGCATCGACACGTGCTTCAAGGAAACTGCCGGTCTGAGGAACGAATCCGCCTTGATCGAGATCAGGTCCGACGTTGAAGAAGTAGTTCAAGCCAGGTATGATCGTGACGGAACCGATTTCGAACGCATATGCGACTCCAGCGGTCAATTCGTGGGAGTAGATATTGTTGGTTGCACTCAGAATCTGGTAGTAGGAGTAGCCGAGGCTGACAGCAAGATTGCCAAAGGTGTGAGTGTATGCGGTGTAAACGTTTAACTCTTTGTAGTTCGTGTCACCAATACCGAAACCAACCCAAGTCCCGATGGTCAGGAAGTCGTTTTCAGTGAGGTTGAACGTGACGCTGAGGTCGGTCCAATAGATACTGGATCCGTATCCTTCGAAACCAGGAATGACGTTCACACCACGGAACATATAAAGGCTGTCCCAACCGGTCGAAAGTTCAGCATTCCACCACTGAGTCGGCTCAGTTTCGATGATGATCTCTTCATTGAAGGTTTTGCCAGTGCCTGCAAAGAGAGCGCTGCTGGAAAGCAGAGCTGCTGCGCCGACGATAACTGCGAGCTTAGTAGTTTTTTTCATGAGTTGTTTTGGTTTTTGTTTTGTTTCGATCCATTCCGTTGCCGGTTTGAATCTGTCATGCGATCTAGACATGGTTGACATCCTGATAGCATAGATCGTGCCAAAGGATTAACGACATCTCTGAAGAGCCGTCAAACTTTTTTTAATTTGTTTTGAACACTTTCGGGGTGGTAGTGTCCCCCTCTGATCAGCTTCTGTGCAAGACCGGCGTGGATCTAGGATTCGATCATGCTGATGTCCGTCGGTTGGATACGGACGAAAACACGTTGTCCTTCGTGAAAACTCACCTCTGAATCGCCGTCATTGGCGAGGATTGCGCCGAGTTCCAGTCCGCCATCGGTCACGACAGTCAGTTCATCGACGGCTCCTTTGAAGATCTCCACAGAGATCGTTGCGGGAAAGACATTCTCTCCTTCGGGCTCGGTGAGCGATAAGCGGAGCTTTTCAGGCCGGAGGGAAAGGAGAACCTCGTTGGTCGTGATGCGGAGGTTTTGGCGGACGCGCACGCGGAGTCCGCCTTCGGCTTCACAAATAGAGAAGTCGCCATCGCGGCTGAGGATTTTTGCCCCAACGATATTTGTCTCGCCGATGAAGCTGGCGACGAAGCGGGTGGCCGGTTGATAGTAAATCTCGGAGGCGCTGCCGATCTGCTCTACGTGTCCTTTGTTGATGACAGCGATTCGATCGCTCATGGTGAGGGCTTCTTCCTGATCATGAGTGACGAACACAAAAGTGATCCCCAGGCGCTTTTGGAGATGCTTGAGCTCGATACGCATTTGGTGGCGCAGTTTGGCGTCCAACGCAGACAACGGTTCATCGAGCAAGAGGACCTTGGGCTCGCACACGATAGCGCGGGCGAGCGCAACCCGCTGGCGTTGCCCCCCTGACATCTGGGATGGACGGCGGTCCACAAAATCCTGAAGCGAGGTCATTTCAACTACCCGGTCCACCCGCGTCTTCACGTCTCCTGCGGCCACACCTTTCATCCGAAGGCCGAATGCGATATTGTCGTAAATCGTGAGATGTGGGAAAAGTGCGTAGCTCTGGAACACCTGATTGACGTCGCGTTTGTAAGGCGGGTCGGCGGTGACATCCTTTCCATTAATCACGACGGACCCGTTGGTCGGGGTGTCGAATCCGCTTATTAGACGGAGGCATGTTGTCTTCCCGCAGCCCGAGGGACCCAAAAACGTCATGAACTCTCCTTCACGAATTTCTAAGTTCACTTCGTTGAGGGCAACGAAACTGCCAAAGACCTTATTTACGTTTTGTAGTTCGACCATCCCACTCATCCTGCGGGCAACCTAGCGGGTCTGCTTTCGGCACACCACTGCAAAAACGGGACTGACGAAATTTGATTTCCCAACCCTGACCGAAGGGCTGAGCCGACGATGCCGGGCCGGGGTCAAAACTCGCGCGCCAGCAAATAATCGGCAATCTCCCGCAACCGATCCGCATCCGATCCGAACGCATCCAACGCCCGGTGCGCTTCACCGGTAATCCGCCGCGCCTCGTTGCGGGATCCCTCCAGCCCGAGGACGGATGGATAGGTTGTTTTGTGGGCAGCGATATCTTTACCCGCGCTCTTGCCAAGTTTTTCCGTCGGTTGGGTTACATCGAGGATGTCGTCGATGATTTGGAAAGCCAGCCCCAACCGGCGCCCAAACACCATGAGTGCGTCCCGTTTCGCGGTGGGAGTGTTCGCCGTCATCGCTCCCAAGGCCAGGCTGGCCTCAATCACCGCCGCTGTTTTCCTTTCATGGATGAACCGCAGATCGCTTCGGGTGCCTCTGACGCCCTCACCTTCCAAGTCAGCGACCTGGCCGGCAATGAGGTAACGACTGCCCGAAGCGACTGCGAGGAGCCGAATGAACTCAGCCACGGGATATCGACGTGAGGATTCAACCCCGGCGAGGATTTCAAACGCTACCGTCAGCAAGGCATCACCGGCCAACACGGCAAGCCCTTCACCAAATACTTTGTGTGCCGTGGGTCGTCCGCGCCGGAGATCATCGTCATCCATGCACGGCAGATCATCATGAATCAGGGAATAAGTATGGATGCACTCGACGGCACAGGCGGGACGCAGGGCCGGTTTACGATCCCCGCCACACGCCTCGGCGGCAGCAATACAGAGGATCGGCCGGAGCCGTTTCCCACCCGCAAAGATGCTGTATCGCATGGCCTCGTGGATTGTTGCCGGGCGCGCTGACGCGCGGGGTAGCCATCGGGAAAGGGCAGCATCCACATCTTGCGATGCTTTGCGCAAATAAGTAGCAATCGTCATGAATTTTGCCGCGCATTCTGCCACACCTCACGCGAATGGGAAGCGCCGCTTGCGAATCCCCGTCCGTCGTGCATAGTCGGCAGTCGAATGAAACGACTGCAACTCGCCGTAATCGGCTCCGGTAAAGGCTCAAATTTCGCATCGATCTTGCAGGCGATAGGCAGCGGACAACTAGCGGCGGATGTGCGCTTGGTGGCAGCCGACGATCCGGACGCGGGGATTCTGGACCTAGCACGCAGCGCAGGCATAGAAACCCACCTCATCGACGAACCCCGGTTTAAGACAATATTGTCTCCCGGGACTGAGGCGATTCTCGCCGAGCGGATACGAGTTACTGCTGTGGATCTCATCGTGCTGGCAGGCTACATGCGGGTTGTGAAGTCGCCATTACTCGACGCATTTCCGAAGAGAATCATTAATATCCATCCATCTCTGCTTCCGTCCTTTCGTGGGCTCACCGCATGGCAACAGGCACTCGATGCTGGAGTCCAAGAAACAGGCTGCACGGTGCATTGGGTCGACGCCGGGGTGGATACAGGAGAAATCCTTGCGCAGTCTTATGTTTCCGTGCTCCCGGATGACACCGCGGCATCCTTGCATGCCCGCATCCAGGTTGCTGAGCACGCGCTTTACCCCCGGATCCTTCAAACCCTCGCCGAGGAGTGGGTATCGTGAGCAGGTTTCGACTCTTCGACCTTAACCCCGAGCAACAGGCAGCAGCGAGTCATACGGGTGGACCACTGCTGATTCTCGCGGGAGCTGGCACCGGCAAGACGCGCGTGATCACGTCGCGCATCGCATGGCTCGTTGCCCAAGGTGCAGACCCGAAGGCGATTATTGCCGTCACGTTTACCAACAAAGCAGCACGCGAGATGAAAGAACGTGTGGCGGGCATAGTGGATGCGGCCTCAGCTAAAGAGCTCACGCTATCAACATTCCACTCGCTCTGCGTGCGCATCCTCCGCGCGGACGCCACCCACCTCGGGTATAAAACCAATTTCAGTATTTTCGATGACGGGGACCAATCGGGCCTTATTAAAAAGATCATCAACCGCGTAACCGCCGACGATGAGACGATGGACGCGGGCGTTGCCCGCGCGTTGATAAGCAAGGCAAAAAACAACGCCTGGCGCCCGCCGGACGACGACGAGACCGTA
Source organism: Terrimicrobiaceae bacterium (assembly GCA_041689405.1). Classification (GTDB taxonomy): domain Bacteria; phylum Verrucomicrobiota; class Verrucomicrobiia; order Chthoniobacterales; family JAATET01; genus JBDNGG01. The sequence goes on from JBDNGG010000006.1 coordinate 4,891, forward strand.
ATTGGCGCGGTCTATCGCCGATACGAACAAGAGCTCAAGGCGCAAAACGCCATGGATTTTGACGACCTCCTCGTAAATGCGGTAAAACTCTTGGCGGACTATCCTGACATTCGGGACAAATGGAGGACGCGGTTCCGGCATTTGCTGGTGGATGAATTTCAGGACACCAACCGACTCCAACTGGAACTCGTTTCGCTGCTCGCAGCCGGCGACCCGCCGGACGTCTGCGTGGTCGGTGACGATGACCAAAGCATCTACGGATGGCGTGGCGCCGAGGTGGCAAACATCCTCGAATTTGAGCGCCATTTCCCGAATCCGCGCATCGTCAAGTTGGAGCAGAACTACCGCAGTACAAATATCATCCTCCAGAGTGCCAACCGCGTTATTCGCAACAACACAGCCCGACGTGGAAAAAATCTCTGGAGTCCCAAAACCGAGGGTGAGCCGGTACATATCATTGCCGTCCCGACCGACGTGGACGAAGCCGAGTTCGTGACTGGCGAGATTGCCGCCAAACGAGACCTCGGCGCCCTCCAATGGGAAAATTTTGCCATCCTTTACCGGATGAATGCGCAGTCCCGCCCCTTCGAGGAAAATCTTCGCCGTCTCCGCATCCCGTATCGCGTCGTGGGAGGCAAAAGTTTTTATGACCGTCGGGAGGTCAAGGATGTCACTGCATACATGGCGTGCCTCCTGAACCCCAACGACGACACCGCTCTACTCCGAATTATCAACACCCCGCCCCGGGGGATTGGTGCAACCACGGTGGAACTCGCATTCGAGCGGAGCATCAAGTCAGAGCGCGCGCTTTTCGAGGAAATGACGTCGCCCGAGTTTTTGGATTACGCATCCAAACGCGCGGCCAATGCCATTCGCGAATTTGCCGACACGCTGTCGGCCGCACGCATCCGGGTGACCACGCCCGGCAGCGACGCCGCGCACATCCTCAGCGAGATTCTCACGGAATGCGGGTATTTTGAGGACCTCCGCCGGTCCTGCAAATCCACCCAAGAGGGCGACAGTCGCGAAGGTAATGTGCGCGATCTTCTCGTGAGTTTATCGGAGCATCAGAAAAAAAACCGCGATGGGCTGCGGAGCTTTCTCGATGATCTGGCGCTGGATCGCGACCGGCAGGACAAAGAGGATAGCACCAAGGGTGTCACCCTGATCACGATGCACGCAGCCAAGGGGCTAGAGTTCCAGCACGTGTTCCTGGTGGGCGCAGAAGATGGGCTGCTACCGCACGAGCGCTCAAAGGCCGAAGATACCGTGGACGAAGAACGTCGACTATTCTACGTCGGCGTCACGCGCGCCATGGAGACGCTCACCATTACGCATTGCCGCCACCGCAAGCGCTTTGGAACGCCGATGTATTGCGAGCCCAGCCCGTTCCTGGAGGAAATGGAAGGAGAAGGCGTGGAACGTCGCAATTTCGAGGACATCGTGAACGAGCCGATGGACGACGCTCAGTTTGACAACCAATTCGCCCGTATGCGCGAGCTCCTCGGCGGGGACTAATTCACCGCCGAACGACATCTGCCACCGCAGTCGCCAGATCAGGAAATTGATACCTGTATCCAGATTCAGTGGCACGCACGGGCAGCACACGCTGGCTGTCGAGCACGAGGTGCGACAAATCTCCGAGCACCAACTGGAGGACAAATGCAGGGACAGCAAAAATGGCAGGGCGCCTCGCGCTCGCTGCCACTACCCGAGTGAATTCTATATTCCTGATCGGCTGTGGCATCACTGCGTTGAGTGGTCCCGAGACGCTCGGGCTTCCTATGGCGTGGAGCACCATGCCGGCCGCGTCGTTTACGTGAATTGCAGACATCCACTGCTGACCGCTGCCGAGCTTCCCACCGAGACCTGCCTTGAACACCGGAGCGATCCACTGCATTGCCCCTGCCCCTCGCCCCAGGACCATTCCCGAGCGCAAAAACACCACGCGAGCACAGGCAGCTTTTGCTGCCTCCGCTTCCCAATCGGCAGCAACATCCGCCAGGAATCCTTTCCCTTTGGGCGATCCCTCGGTGATTTCACGATCTCCACCGTTTCCGTAAAACCCAATGGCCGATCCGGACACTAAGACCGACGGCGCCGGGGTGGCGGCAGCGATACCTTCGACGACCCGCCGCGTGCCTTCAATGCGGCTTTTTCGGATGCGTTCTTTTTTCGCCGCCGTCCAAAGCCCGAGGATCGACTCTCCAGCGAGGTGAACCACAGCATCAAGGCCGGACGCATCGATGGGGGTATCTATTGAAAAAGCCCTCCAATCAGCATCCGGAAACAGATTCTTTCGTGGAGATCCGTTCCGCGAAAAACACACCACCTCATGGCCAGCCGCCAGCGCCTGGCGGGTCAGTTCGCTGCCAATAAATCCTGTTGCTCCAGTGATGCCGATTTTCACGCTTTAGTTACCCATCCTTGAACGTCGTATTGAGCCACTTCAACGGAAAACGATTCCCCGGGCAATCGGTCGGCTTAGGATTGATCTGCTTGTGCCCGCGAACAATCGGCTGTTTTCCCTGCACGCGGCCACACCGCTGGCGGAGGTAAGTGATCAATTCCTGGAGTGCCGCCGCCTGCGCTTTGGTCGGGAGGTCCCGATTAAAATCGCCAACGAAACAAATGCCGAGGGAAATATTGTTCAGATAATCGCTGGCTACGTGCCCGCCGTTGATTTGCCGGGTCCAACGGTTTCCGATTTCAATCTCGCCGTCTCCTGACGATGTTCCATTGCCGATGACAAAGTGATAGGCGAGGCCGTTTTGCATTTTGCGGATTTTACGATGGTAGTTGTCAAATGCTTTGGCGTTGCCTTGGCGGGTTGCGCTGTTATGCACGATGATATATTTCCAGCGGCCGCGTTTCACCTTGGCTTTGTCGATCGCTGCACGCACCGAGGGAGTGAGGTAACGGTATTTTGGACCTCCGCCCCCAAAAAAACCTCCCGATTTGGCCTTGGGAGGAGGAACGAACCCCTCGTCTTTCGCCTTCCCGGATTTTTCAATCACGATGGGGGCATTGGATCGCTTTGGAGCAGGCGTCGCCTTGGGTTTCGGGGTGGGACGAGGCGTGGGGGTAGCGCGTGGACGCGGCGTTGGCGTCGCCTTCGGTGTCGGTCGCGGAGTCGCGGAAGGTCTGGGCTTGGGGGTTGCCGTGGGTTTAGGTGTAGCCTCAGGCGTCGCGGCCGGAGTCGAATCGTCCGGCTCGTCGTCCTCGACTTTTTTTAGTTCCGGTGTGGGCGTTGCGCGAGGCGCTACGGGCGTTGCACGTTGGGCCGGAGTAGGGCGCGGTCGAGGAGTCGCGCTTGCCTGTGGGACAGGGCGGATATCCTCTCGCGCCCGCAGGAACAGTGCCCGCTTTTCTGTATCAGTCATCTCAGAGCGGATCACGAGCGGGCAGACGATCGTCGATAAAACAACGATTAGGACTGCGAGAGTTCGAGTGCGCACTTCGCGATGCTACCAGATTACCACCAGCGTTCAAGCAGCAGCGTCGGAATTGCATCGATTGCAGTTTGAGGCTACCATCAAATTATGAGACGACTTTTTCTTGTCCTCTGTGCCGTTCTAATAACCACCAGTGCTGCCATCGCGCAGTCCGGAGTCGGGCAGGAAAACTTTGTCAAAGGGCTTCGAGCATTTACTGACGGCGACACCGCCGCAGCGAAAGGATACCTCACCGAGGCCCTCCAAGCAGACCCGAAGCACCGCCAGGCGGCGCTTCTAATGCAGCGCCTGCAAATGCAGGAGCGTGCGGGCGGCGACCTCGAACAGCGTGCGACCGCTGTGATCATCCCGTCTTTTGACGTGAAGGACGCGTCGCTTTCCACCGTGCTTGACTACCTTCCACAAGCGGCTGCCGAACAATCCAACGGCACGCTCGCGTTGAATATCGTCCGCCTGTTTACTGCGGACTTCGCCAACGAAACCAAAGTCACACTCAGCATTCGGAACGCACCAGTCACAGAAATCCTGCGCTACGTCGCACAGTCTGCCGGACTGCAATTGCAATACCAACCGTACGCCGTGGTGCTGAGTCAGCCGCAAACAAGTCCGTAGAAGAGATTTGGCTTGCGCGTCATTTGAGGCATTCGATGGTCAGATGGAATTTTTTGAAAGATAGCCACCGCAGCTGCGATCTGCTTGGATGTGGAGGATGAGTGATTCTGACGCAACGATGGCGGTCTTTCTAGATCTGGAAAATATTGCACTCGGTGCTAAGGAAGCGAAGTTTCCGCCGTTCGACATCCGGTTGGTCCAAGAGCGCCTGCTCTTAAGGGGTCATATTGTGGTAAAAAAGGCGTATTGCGATTTTGAACGTTACAAAGAATTCAAACGCGGCCTCCACGAAGCCGCATTTGAGCTCATCGAGATCCCTCATGTCCGCCAATCGGGAAAGAACTCTGCCGATATCCGCATGGTCGTGGATGCGCTGGACCTATGCTACACCAAGCAACACCTCGACACATTTGTCATCCTGAGCGGAGATTCCGATTTCTCGCCGCTGGTAAGCAAATTACGCGAGAATGCAAAGACGGTGGTTGGCGTGGGGGTGAAGAATTCGACTTCCGACCTTTTCATTAACAATTGCGATGAGTTCCTCTACTACGATGATCTCGTCCGACAAAACCAACCCGCCCGCCGGGCTCCGAGCCGCCCTCGTTCGGCAAAAAAACCCACCCCCGACGAAACATCAGCAGATCCATCGGAATCAGAGGAGTCCGGGCCCACGCTAGAGCAAGCGCTGGAGCAGGTTTCAACCACGCTGATTGCGCTGGAAGATGAACGCGGTGGAGATGAGCGCATCTGGGGCTCGCTGATCAAGCAGGCAATTCGACGCAGAAACCCGGGATTCAGTGAACGGGCGCATGGGTTTCGGTCATTTAACGACCTGCTCAAGGTGGCGGAAAAACAATCGCTGCTGTCGCTCGAGCCCGACGAGAAAAGCGGCGGGTTCATTGTTCGCTCCCAGCGGTAATAGCGATGGGCACGCGACACGCCTAGAAAATCCCTGTGGAATGTGGCGCAAAATTCACAAATAGGCGCGGCCGACCATGACGTCCTGACATTACGGGGCAATAAGAACGGAGTGAACCAGATAAACAAACTCTGCCAATTGCGGTTTCCGCTTCCTTGCGCCGCTGCCGCATTGACCGGAATACTCTTGGCCTTGGGAGGGGGCGGCTGCAAACCCCCATCCGAAGATGTGCCGGACCTCATCGTTCTTCAGACCGGGCGAATTCGAGGTAATGTTTATCCCACCTCCATGCAGGCCATCGCTCCATTGCAGCCCTATCCGTATGTAGCGGGATACGTGAAGCAAGTCCGCGAGGAAGCCGCTCGCGTGGGAGCACAAGTGCTGCTCGTGGATCTCGGTGACAGCTTGAGCGGATCCTTCGCCAGCTATGCCACTGATTACGGAAATATGGTCGCGTTTTTTAATGCCCTTAAATACGACGCCATCATACTTGGGAATCTCGATAATAACGTACTCCCCGGGATCCTAGCTTCGGTAGAGGCAGAAGTTCTCAATCCCTTCTCCAACACGGCAGGTGAACCTGCCACCGAGGGAACACAGTTTGGAGTCCGCCTCGACCTGAATGGTCAACCCGCTGAAATCCTCGCAAATTTCTACGGTGACACATCGCGGTCCCAATACCCGGATCGATTCCCCACTTGGTTTGGAAATACAGGCACCGGCGTGGTCCCGCTCCGTGACTATTCCAAGGTTGTCGAGAGCCTCGGCCCCCGCCCTGCTGGTACGTTCACCGCCCTGACCTGGATGAAATTCGAGTCACCAAAAAAACTACCGGCTGAGTTCCTGAAAATGCTCACCGATCTCGGAGTGGATTTCATCCTTGCGCATCGGATTTACTCCGGACGCAAGCGCGATATATGGGCTGAGAAAACATTTTACGACTGGACCCCGCCTGTGTCCGAAAACATCCTTCGCAACAACGGGGGTTTTACAATCGCCCGCACCGATCTCAAACGCGACGGCGATTCATGGTCCGTAATGAGGCAGGAATTAGTGCCCATGACTGCCAACACTGCCACTCGCGACGATCAAGTAATTGAGGAAATCGCGCAGTATACTGAAGAAATTGAGGCGGCAGATATCTTTATTGCAAACCTTCCTGACAATGTTAGCGAAGAAGACATTTTGATTTCCTACCTCACAGCTCTGAGCCAGCTTCCAGATACCGAGGTAGCCGTGTATTCCCGTAATTCCGTGCGCACCAGCTGGCCTGCAGGCCGCCTCACAGCCAGCCGTGTCTTTAACAGCCTCCCATGGACGACAGCGCTTGTGCAGATGACACTGACCCCGGATCAATTGAGACAGCTAGGTGAAATCGGAGGAGTTGTTTTTCTTCGCAAAGACGGCATTACAGCCGATGCCAGCGTTACCATTACGACATCCCGATTTTTTGCCTCCGTCTTATCAGAGCGCCTCGGACTTCCTGCGGAGGTGATGCGCGACACAGCGAAACCATCGGAGTTCGATTATTTTGTTCAATACCTCACAGCCAGCCCGAAACCCCTCACATTCGCCGTGCCAGCAGGATGGGGGTTTGTCACACCAGGGAGCTGATTAGCCGATGAAACCGCGCGAGATTTTATTACTCAGTATCGTTGGTATCTGTCTGATCATTAGCGCTACCGGTTGGTTTCTCAGTCGTGGATCCGATGCCTATGCGGCTCAGAGCGCACGGCAAATGCAACAGTGGGGCATCGCATTAAACCTGTATCTCATCGACAATCAAAATCAACTCCCGGAAACCGGTATAACCCCGGTAACGGCAGGCCAGACGCTGGCGTGGTACAATGCACTCCCGCCCTATATCGGTCAGACATCGCTTGCCAAACTCCCGCCCGGCTCGAGACCCAAGCCCGGCGTCGAATCATTGTGGATTGTGCCGGGGCAGAAAGAACCCCGGGCCTGGGACCCGGAGGTATTCTACTTTAATTACGCTATGAACCAATTTCTCCAACCGGACCCCGAAGCCCGGAGCTTCCGGATCTACGAGGTCGATTTCCCACAGAATGTCGTTTTCCTCACCGAGGTTGACGGATATGAACCAACCTGCAATCCCGATTTAGTGGATTACCGATTTAGCGATGGCGGACAGAGTCCGCGGGCAATCGCAAATGTCCTGTTCTGCGACGGTCACGTTCAACCAGTTAGCCGAGCGCAACTTTCGGACGATCCAGCATCCCGCCTTGCAGCCACCGCCAAAGCCGGTGTTTCGTGGTTCGAAAAATAAGCTTGGAAAACTGGCGCATGGGCAGGGCCGTGAGAATCCGTTGTTCGACCCATTCGGCAGGCTCCGAATCCGCTCTCAAAACAATTTTGCCTCAGCCGTTGGAATTAGCGGACATTCCAATTACCTTCCGGGACTCTTCCAAAAATGACAACTTCTCGCGAAACGATTGGGCGTTTGTGCGCAGGTGGCGTGTTGGCTATACTGATGTGTTTTTTCACAGGCTGTGATGCCTCGAAATCCTCAGCGGCGCCGCCGGTCAAGCTGTTGGTCTTCGCTTCTGCGTCAACGACCACCGCGGTGCAAGAGATCTCGGCACTCTACACCGACAAAACCGGAGTTGAAGTGGTCGTGTCTTTTGCATCTTCTTCGGCCTTGGCTAAACAGATCGAGAGCGGTGCTCCGGCGGATCTGTTTATTTCCGCCAATCCGGAGTGGATGGATTATCTGGAAGCGGCCAATCGTGTAGTCGCTTCGACTCGCGTGGATTTACTCCGAAATCGCCTCGTGCTGATTGCGCCGGCGGATAGCCCGTTGGATCAAGTCGTCATTGAAAACGGCTTCGGCTTGTCTGGCCTCCTGGGTGCGGATGGTCGTCTTGCCATGGGTGATCCGGCGTATGTTCCTGCGGGCATCTACGGGAAACAATCCTTGGAGACCCTTGGGGTTTGGGCATCGCTGAAATCGCGTGTGGCGCCGATGCAAGATGTCCGGGCAGCGCTTGCAATGGTCGAGCGTGGTGAGACGCCGCTGGGCGTGGTCTATGCCACCGATGCCGCGTTAAGCGAGCGCGTCAAAGTCGTCGGTGTGTTCCCGGAAGAAACGCACCTGCCGATTGTGTATCCGGCGGCCGTCGTCTCGGAGCTCAAGAAAAAGGACGCACTGGCGCTTCTGGAGTTCTTGAATACCCCGGCGGTGCAGGCTATTTTCGAAAAATACGGCTTTGCTCTCGCAAATTAGTGGGAGTGTTGACCGCTCTGCGTTCGATTTTGAATCATTGGTTTTTTTGAAATGACGGATTGGTTTTATCTCAGCGCCTACGAGTGGAGTGCGATCAGGCTCAGCCTGATCGTTGCGGTGTGGGCGGTCGCGGCCAGCCTTCCCTTCGGCATTGCACTGGCTTGGCTGCTTGCCCGGAGGGTTTTTCCCGGTAAGTCTCTCATTGACGCATTGTTGCACTTGCCGCTGGTGGTGCCTCCTGTGGTGGTGGGCTATTTGCTCCTGGTGCTGCTCGGGCGCAATGGTGTGATTGGGCATTGGTTGGAGGCCAGCTTCGGCATCGTTTTCGCCTTCAATTGGAAAGGGGCGGCGTTGGCTGCGGCAGTGATGGCGTTCCCCCTGATGGTGCGTGCGATCCGTCTGTCGATTGAAAATGTGGATACCGGTATCGAGGCTGCCGCGCGCACTTTGGGGGCGGGGCCTCTGCGGGTTTTCTTTACGGTAACACTGCCGCTGTCCTTGCCCGGGGTGGTCTCCGGATTGATCATAGCCTTTGCCCGCTGCCTCGGCGAGTTTGGGGCGACCATTACCTTTGTGTCCAATATTCCCGGGGAAACACAGACGCTGCCGCTGGCACTCTACACCTACACCCAGATCCCAAACGGCGAGGCGGGAGCAATGAAACTGTGCGTGATTTCTATTTTGATTGCGGTGCTTGCGCTGATCGCGTCCGAACTGGTGGCCCGCCATTTGCAAACGCGGCTAAAAGGGAAGGAACGCACATGAAAGTCGAGATACAGCATCAACAAGGGGATTTCCGGCTCGATGTTTCGTTTCATGGAGCCACGCGCGGGATCACGGCGTTGTATGGGCCTTCGGGGGCTGGAAAAACCACCGTCATTCAAATCGTCGCTGGTTTAGTTCGTCCCGCAAGTGGCCACATCAGCTTGAATGGAGTGTGTTTATTTTGCTCCCAGGACAAGATCAACCTGCCACCCGAAAAGCGTCGGATCGGTTATATTTTCCAGGATGCCCGGTTGCTCCCGCACCTATCTGTCTTATCCAATTTGAACTACGGGCGCAGGCTGGTTCCGGCGGCAGCGCATTTTATTGAGTTTGATCCGGTGATCGAATTGCTCGGGATCGGGCATCTGCTGCGGCGCAGGCCTGCCGACTTGTCCGGCGGTGAGAAGCAGCGCGTCGCGATTGGGCGCGCGTTGTTGATGAGTCCCTCGGTTCTACTCATGGATGAGCCTTTGAACTCTCTGGATACTCTGCGCAAGCAGGAACTCCTGCCCTTTATTCGCCAAGTCAGCGATGTTTTCAATATCCCGATTCTTTACGTCAGTCATTCACCCGAAGAAATCCGGGCATTGGCCGATGATATCGTAGTCATGCAAGCCGGTCGGGTTGTGAATTTTGGTCAGGCGGATCAGGTCGCAATCACTTGATTTCAGTTGAGTCAAAACCTCGCGGAATCGGTTGCTGATCTCAGCCCCTCGACACTGCGAATACCCAAATCACCGAGTGGTCGCTCAGATTTCCATCCTTGGGATTGCAGATCGGCCTCGACCCATTCGCCCAGCGTGGGAGAGAGCCAATCGCCGCTTCTCCGCAAGCATGGCAACTTCCCATACCGACATGGCAGAAACCACGGCGCGGCCGGGGAAACATTCCAACTTCGCAGCCCGCGCATCCCCGGCGGGCCCGTCGATTGGCACGAGCAAGGCGGCCGCACGCCCGTGGCGGCTGATCACCACGCGGATTTTCTCCCGTTGAACCCGCTCGACAACACCCAGACACTAGGCCTTGACATGGGTGATCGTCATTTTCATGTTTTGACTACGGTCTGACCATGGCTAAAAAACAAGCTCTCGAATTCCAGAATTCCCAAGTGTCAAACGCCAGTTCCCTCCGCGGGAATCGTGGCGTCGATAAATTCGGCTTGGGTGACTCCGGGAAGCTTGGCGACGACGTTCAAATTCGCCTTCGCGATCGTCCAACCGGCGGGCAGTTGCTCGAAAGTCAGCGTCGCGGTGCTTGCTGTCTCACCTCCCGTGAAACCAAGCGCCCCGAGCTCGTCGGAAAGGGCCATAGAAAAGCTGCTTGCGTGCGCGGCAGCAATTAATTCGGGGGGATCCGCCTCGATATTGCTCTGAAGCAGGACACCCGAGGAGACGCCCGTCTGCTGTAAGACACCACTTCCGGTGGGCACCGTTCTGGAACTGCATGTAGCCTCGCTCTTCCAGTGGACAGATGCCTTTCGGCTATCGCGCTGAGGAGCGCGCAAATCCCTGGCTCCGCCAGCGCACGGCCAATACACGTGGATGCATAAATAATTCCGCTAGAGCGCATTACGTGCTAACGGCTAAAATCGGCAGACTATTTTTTCACCGCATTCAGATACCACCATGAAGGCCGTGAAGAGCATGAAGGAAATGCAAACCAAGGTATGCTCAATGTAATTTTTCTCCCCGCCTCATACTCTACATGGCGAAAATTTCGTTTCTTCGTGGATTAGCCGTGCCTCCTGCGACTCCTTCTTTGGTTGTTGTAGCTTTTGGCTCAGGAAAAGTTACTTTAAGTCTCGGTCGAATTTTTATGAAACGCATGTGGCTTTGGATCCTAATTTGTCTATTCGGCGCAGGTCTCTTGGTGGCTGGCTGCCAGGCCACCCGAGCCAGTTATGAGTCCGCGCCATACGAGGTCGTGCGGACGGATGGCAAGTTTGAGTTGCGGGATTACCCATCACTCACGGTGGTGGAGACGCCGATGGCCAGAGCGAACGGCAGCGACGGAAGTTTCATGCGGCTGTTTCGATTCATTTCCGGTACAAACAACGAGAAACAGAAAATTGCCATGACCACGCCCGTGTTCATGTCCGGAAGCGAAGCAAACGCAACGATGGCCTTTGTGATGCCAGCCAAGATGAAGTCCGGCGAAGTGCCCAGGCCGTCGGACAGCGCGGTCACGGTGCGTGAGTTGCCTGCGGGAAGGTTTGCTGTGCTGCGCTTCAGCGGCAACCAGAATCCGAAAAATGAGGCCGAAGCGCTGGCCCAGTTGAAGGCATGGATGGCGAAGGAGCGTTTGAGCGACCCTTCGCCGCCGGTGTATGGCTATTTTGATCCGCCATGGACACCGCCGTTCCTCCGCCGCAACGAGGTGATGCTCAGGGCAGGAGAGAATCCTGAATGAACGCCTTGCCATAGGTCCAAGCCCGCCAACGGAGGATTTCCTTCCGCAGACGACTTCACATCGGGATCGACGCCTGCTCATTTGCATGATAGAAGCTTTTAGCATAAACATGAGCGATCCAACCATTAGCCAACGTGCCCCGTATCCCGTTACCGTCGAAGCCGGTAAAACCTATTTCTGGTGTGCCTGCGGCGAGAGCAAAAATCAACCCTTCTGCGATGGTTCTCACAAGGGATCCGACTTCAAACCCGTCCGCTTCGAAGCAGAAAAAGATAGCACCGCGTACTTCTGCGGCTGCAAACACAGCGGCAACGGTGCCCTGTGCGACGGCAGCCACTCCAGACTTTAACGGGGCTATTCTCGGGCGTGACGGGCGGCGCGCTCTGGAAAAATGCAGTGTTTTCGTGCCTGCTCCTGTGCCCTTGAAAAGCTGATATAGCCCACCCCGTTGTAGCGTAATTCAAAAGTTTCGCACCCAGTGTGTTGTTGGCGCGGCTTCGTGTTCCTTCGTGTCATGCTGCTACGGGGCCCCGGCTCCGAGCAGCTTCTTGGAAAAGCAATGGGCGGTTTGACGAGGCAATTTTAAGCTCAATCCCTGCCATTTCACACACAGAACTTCAGGTGATTCAGGGAGATGGTATCAATACTAAGGTTCTTCGCTGTTTTCAGCGGGGAATAGGGGAAAACGGGGTCCGTGTGCACCAAGGCGATAACGACTACAATAAGCGAAAAAGCTCTCTTTTTTCGCTGAAGAGTCAGCTTTTCTCGCGGGCGCCGTGGATCTGGTATGGAAAGTTCATTGACGGTGTAATAGTGTTGCAACACATTGTTATTGTTGTGAAAAAATTAACCCCTCCGGCAAGGGTATAGAGCATCCTAAAGGGTCGTAATTTCGGTCCACCTGCCCGCCCAAGCCGGCATTACGTGAGGTGCCCTCCGATCTACCAGCATCCAGTTACTAAAAAACCCGCTTCCAGTTTCAAACTCTGGCCGAACGTTCCGGAGGGCAGAAAGCGATTTCCTATCAGAAAACCATGAAACCATACGCAATCATTTCAGCACTCGCCCTACTCTTTGTCTCCTGCACGAAAGAGGAAACTGTAACCACCGAAAGCACCGCTCCACCAGTGCAAGCCACCATGGACGCCAAGCCCTATCCGCTCAAAACCTGCCTCGTCTCCGGCGAGGAACTCGGCTCCATGGGCAATCCAATCAGCATCGTCCTCGAAGGCCAGACCATCCAATTCTGCTGCGACAACTGCGTGCCGAAGTTCAGAAAAGACCCTGAGAAATACATCGCAAAAATGGGGGAGATGACCGCCGAGTAATTCCTTTCGCAGCCCGCGAAACACCCCACTAAAAACCCCGCTTCCAGTTTCAAACTCCAGGCCAACATCCCGGAGGACAGAAAGCGATTTCCTATTGGAAATCCACGTGCAGCGGGGGACTGCCAAGGAGATGCTTCAGCGCTCGCGTCGAACCAAGGCATCGCGAGCATAGAAGCCGGGGCCGCATTGGCCCGGCACGGGATCTCGAACTTCCAATCAAATCGGATCAGATCCTGCGCGCATCAGGTCTCGAATTTACTGCATGTTCAGCGAAAAATATCTAGGTGGATAGTTCCGGAAAATAATGTAAAGATTACTATTGAAATGAAGTATTCTTCACACATTGAAAACCCCGACGTTGTCCTGATCGGAAGCGGAGTTATGTCCGCGAATCTCGGTGCTTTGCTCAAAAAGCTCGACTCGGAACTCAAAATCCAAGTTTACGAAGTCACGGAAGACGCCGCCCAGGAAAGCTCACACGGATGGAACAACGCAGGGACCGGACATGCGGGAATTTGCGAACTCAGTTACACTCCCAACCGCGAGGCGGATGGCAGCGTGGACGTCTCTAACGTGGTGAAGATTTTTGAACAATTCGAGTGCTCGCGCCAATTCTGGGGATACGCGGTATCGGAAGGCATGGTGGATAAACCCGGGGAGTTCATTAATCCGGTTCCACATATGAGTTTCGTCCACGGACAGGAACAGGTGGATTTTCTTAAAGCGCGTTACGAAGGTATGGCGGCACACCATTTCTTCTCTGAAATGGAATACAGCACAGAACCCGAAACCATAGCCGGTTGGGCACCACTACTCACCGAAAAGCGTGGTAATGACCCGGTCGCCGCGACAAAAATGGATTCAGGGACGGACGTGAATTTCGGAAATATCTCCAGCAAACTGCTCGACTGGCTCGAGCAACAGGATGGCTGTGGAATCGCGACCGGCCACCGTGTCATTGATCTCGATAAAACTGCTGCCGGCTGGAAGCTGAAAGCCAAGGATCTCAAAACCGGTGAGGTGAAACACAATACCGCAAAATTCGTCTTCGTCGGCGCTGGCGGTGGTAGCCTCCCACTTCTCCAGAAAAGTGGTATCCCCGAAGCAAGAGGCCTCGGCGGCTTCCCTATCGGTGGTCAGTGGCTGGTATGCGACAACCAGGAAATCGTAGGACGCCACGAGGCCAAGGTCTACGGGCAGGCTCTAGATGCCGCTCCCACCATGGCCGTCCCGCACCTAGATACGCGCATCCTTGACGGCAAAAAGACCCTGCTCTTTGGCCCCTTCGCCGCCTGGACCACCAAGTTCCTCCACACGGGAGGCAGCTACTTTGACCTGCCGCTTTCGGTGAAGCCAGACGACCTCACAACCCTCCTCAAGATCGGCATCCATAACTTGGATCTCGTGAAATACTTGATCCAACAAGGCACACAGAGCATGGCGGATCGGATGAAGGTTCTCCATGTCTTCTACCCCGGAGCCGAAGCCAAGGACTGGAAACTCATCGATGCCGGCATCCGTGTGCAAGCGATCAAAAAGACCGATGGGGAAGCTGGAATCGTTCACTACGGCACCGAGGTCATCACCAATGCGGATCGCACCATCTCAGCGCTTCTGGGTGCATCTCCGGGGGCGTCAGTCTCCGTGCACATTGTGCTCGAAGTGATAAAAAAATGCTTCCCAGAACTACTCGAAACCGAGACGGGAAAGGGCCGGATGAAAGCGATGATCCCCACCTACGACGTGGATATCAAACGGCCTGAGAACGCCGCCTATTTCCATGAAGTCTCAGCGACCGCAACGAAGCGCCTGAACCTAGGTAAGTAATCCCCTACTTGAAGAGAGTTGTATGAAGTGCGCACGGTATCCAAGGCCATAATGGCGTGTTACCGATGTCTTGGGTTCATACCACGCCTCATACTGTCGGTCCCACCCGGCGCAATTCTGGATGCAGGTGTAAATCACACATCGGCCGATGAAAGACCGGCGTCGCCGAGCTTGATAGCGGCGGCACGATCCACTCCCACTGCGCCGAGACCGGCCGGCCGGCCTGCTCTTCCATGTCGCAGAAGCGGATGAATTCCCGGCTGGCCGTGTGGTGATCTACGATGCGGTATCCGGCCGCAGCAAACGAATGTAGCACGGCGGTGTTGAGCTCGATCAACGCCCGGTCCTTCCACAGGCTCGTCGGCGTGCTCAGGTCCAGTCCCATGTGTCGGGCGACCACAGGCAGGAGATTATAGCGCGCCTCGTCGCCGAGGTTACGACTGCCGATTTCGGTCCCCATATACCAGCCGCTGAACGGTGCTAACGGGAACTCGGCGCCGGCGATCTGCAGTGCAGTATGACACACTACCGGCACCGCGTACCATTTCAACGCCAACTCCGCAAACCACGGCAGGTTCGGGTGCGATAGCTCGACCTCATGCACGAGGCCCGTAGGCACTGGAAATAGCGCCGGCCGCTCACCGCGCCCGACGATGATCCACGGCAACAGATCAAAGGCCGTGCGCACCCGCGGCGGCAACCACCCCAAGGCGATCGCCTCGCTGGTGAGCGCCACATTCTTCGGATCCCCAAGAACCGCCCCTCCTTGGGTATAGCCGGCATAGCCGGCCAGTTGGTCGTTGAGGATTCGCGGCGCCCGGCGCCCGGGCTCAGCCGGGGCAAACACCGTCATCACCGGGCGGATATCGCCCCCGCGGGTTGCCAGCTCTAGGTGCTCGCAAAGAGTCGTATAAACACCAAGGGAATCGGCGACATCACGGCAATCCCGGACCAGGAGGCTCCGCCAGAAAAGCCGGCCGATACAGCGGGCGTTATTGCGCCACGCCACCCGCCCGCCAAATACGAGTTCCTCGTTCGTCAGAGCGACCACACCACCCACCTCGGCCTGCCGCCGGCACGTCGCATACCGTTGCATGGCCGTGCACGTTAATACGCCCGCCTCCTCAGCCTCCCGGAAAAAGGCGAGTTCCGCATCTTCCCGGCCAGCCAAACGTGGCTGCATCGCATGCATCGGACAAGAGGTGGAATTCATAAAAGGGAGCGGATGCCCAAGGCTGTGATTGTGGCGAAACGCCAGATGGCACTCCCGAATAAAATTAAAAAAGTCAGGAGCGTCAGATCAAATCAAGGAATAGTTTTCGATAATTTATCAGGGCATGCAGGAAAATGCCAATTTTAGGGGATCAAAAAGACGACAAGCAAGCCAGGAAATAAAAATGGGGTCGGCATCCGGGAATTCGAAGGCTTCGGCCTCATGTAAGTCGACTTAAACCTTTCTAAAAACACGCACGCGTTTCGAAGTCTCGGTGAGTAGCAACCCTCTGATGATAAAGAAGACGTGTTCTTACTGCGGACAAAGCATCGCGCGCTGCAGACCGAACGTGACTGGGTCGTGGTAATTATCCCAGTGTTGCGAAGGCCCCGGAATTTTCTACGGAGCAATCGCAGATCTCCTTGAACGCAAAGTCTACCCAAGCCCCGAGCGAGCAATTGGAATCAACAAAATCCAAGTAGGAAATCGTCTATCGCCACCTGCGGCAAACCGGAACTCCCGTGGCGGCCAGAAGGGATAGAAGAACCGCGAGGCGCCAGACAAACAGGGATCCACCAACAGCCGAAAAATGCCCGCCCTCACTTCGCGCCGCAGGTGGAGCTCTGATGATAGGGATTAATCTGTGAGTTGCCTTTTCTGCGCAAATCTGCGCATATCTTTTTTCTTATGAAGGTTCCTCGTCATATCGTCGACGCGAGGCGGGATAAGCTGGCCGCTCTGATTGACCGGCATCGTTACCTGCCCGTGAGCGAACTCTGCCGTCAACTCGGGGTTTCTGAGGCCACCGCGCGGCGCGACCTCGCCGCTCTTGTCGCAATGAATAAAGTCAAACGCACCCACGGCGGCGCTCTCTCGGAATTTAATGAGCGGTTTTTGTCATTTAAAGAGCGGCAGACCGCCTCGGCTGCCAGCAAAGCGGCGATCGCCCAGTCTGCCGTGCGCTTCTTCGAGCCGGGCGGGGTTTACTTCCTGGACTCGGGAACGACGATCTTCGCTCTGGCCGAGGTGTTTTGCGCCAATCCGATCTCGCCGGTGACGATCGTAACGTCCAATATTCCCGTGGGCGAACTCCTTTCTGCCGTGCCCGAAGTGAGCGTCTTCCAACTCGCCGGCCAGATCCTCAACCGCCAGTCCGTACTCCTCGGCGAGATGGCTTGTCGGAGCCTGGAATTTTGGAAGTTTGATATCGCGTTCCTTTCCGCCGAAGCGGCGAATAGCGAGGGAATATGGAATACGCAGGAGATTATTGTCCGGCAGCAAATCGCCGCTATCCATCGATCAGCGCGAGTGCTTTACTGCGTGGATCGGGACAAAATCGGAGCGCAGGCCCCGTTTCTTTTGCAGGCATGGGAGGAGGTCGATTGCCTGCTCACCGACGCTCCTTCAGACCTCCTCGAAGCGCAGCAAATTCCTCTCGTCAGGACTCTCGGAACCCGCTCCCGTTCCCTCCCCCCGGAGAATACTCCCGTAAGCCCGGCCTTCCCTGTGCACTTCCTATAACCCAATTAAAAAATTTCCCCGCAGCAAAAAAACTTCTTGACCGTAGAAATTTTTCCTATATGACGGATAGCAGTCAATTAAATCCTCCTTCGATCGGCCCAATGTCACTTTTTGAAACCCCTAATCGCTCTATTGTCGAAACGCTTGTTCGCGAGGTGCTTTCGCGGCAACTCGGCCAGCAGGTGGCGAGCGGGCCGGCGCCGGTGCTTCTGGTGAACAGTTCGGCCCGGCACATGCACATTTCTCCGGAGAACGTCGAGGTGTTGTTTGGCGAGGGCGCGGAGTTGAGCGTTCACAAATGGCTGTATCAGGAGGGGCAATTTGCCTCCCAGCAGACTGTGACTATGGTCGGCCCCCGGAGGCGGATTATCCCGAATTTGCGAATCCTTGGCCCGTGCCGGAATCTCACGCAAATCGAACTTGCCTTCACCGATGCGGTTCAACTCGGCATTGATGTTCCCGTGCGAATGTCCGGCGACATCGAAGGCACGCCCGGAGCTTACATCATGGGTCCGAAGGGATTCCTTGAGATGCGGAATGGAGTGATCCGCGCCGCCCGCCACGTCCATATGTCTCCCACTGACGCGGCATTTTATTGCGTCAAGCATCTCGACTTGATCACACTCCGCGTGAAGGCCAAGGGCTGCTCGACCCGCTTTGACGACCTTCTGGTCCGTGTGGATCCGTCTTTCAAACTTGAAGTCCACATCGATACCGATGAGGCGAATGCCTGCGACCTCGAGCACGCCGAAAAGGTGGAACTTTTCAAATCCCAACCCTAAATAAACCCAACAAAAAAAATGAGCGAAGCAATCGGACTACTCGAAACGCGCGGCTATGTCGGCCTGGTGGAAGCCAGCGACGCAATGGTCAAAGCCGCGAATGTGCAACTGATCAAATCCATCCCCATCGGCGGAGCATTGATTACAACCATCGTGCAGGGTGATGTCGGCAGCGTAAAAGCAGCCGTCGAAGCCGGCCGTGAGGCTGCTGGCCGCGTGGGTAACCTCGTGGCATCCCATGTCATAGCGCGTCCCGCGCCGGAACTTCTCAAGTTCTTCACCGCCTGAAACCCACTTTTAACCTCTCGAATATTATGGCTAATCAAGCACTCGGAATGATCGAAACCAAAGGCCTTGTGTCGCAGTTCGAAGCGACAGACGCGATGCTCAAAGCGGCAAATGTGGAACTCATCGGCTGGGAAAAAGTCGGCTCGGGCAACGTCACCGTCTTCGTCGGCGGATCTGTCGCAGCCGTCAAAGCCGCAGTTGAAGCCGGCGCCACCGCCGCCAGCTCGATCGGAGAAGTCGTCGCCGTCCATGTGATCCCGCGTCCGCACGAGGATCTTGTGAAGCTCGGCAAGTTTCTTGTCGCCAAACCCGCTCCCGCTTCGAAGTAACCCGTGTCCGTCGCCTGCGGGTCCCTTGCCCGCAGCAGCCGACCTTTCGTCTCCATGTCCGCCAACAAAATCCTGGTCTCCAACATCGGCAGCACCTCATTCAAGTTCCGCTTGTTTGAGATGCCCTCCGAACGCGTGCTGGCCACGGGCGGGGTGGAGCGTATCGGCTCCGACGATTGCCCGTATTCGATCACGATCGGAGACGGGGCTCCATCGAGCGGGAGGCGCGCTTTTCCCGACCATGCGGCGGCCATTCAGTTCATTGAGTCCGAGTTGGGGGGATTCGACGGGCTGGCTGCCGTGGGATTCAAGCCGGTGATGGCGAAGGCCGTTTCGGGCACCCAATTTATGGACGAGCGCGTGCTCCGGGCCATGGAGGAATTCAACACCCTCATGCCTGCGCACAATCCGCCCTACATTGCCGGCGTGCGACTCTTTAACGAGCTCTACCCGGGGCTTCCCTGCATCGGCACATTTGAAACGGCGTTTTACGATCAAGTTCCTGTCGAGACGTATCGTTATCCCGTTC
Source organism: Terrimicrobiaceae bacterium (assembly GCA_041689405.1). Classification (GTDB taxonomy): domain Bacteria; phylum Verrucomicrobiota; class Verrucomicrobiia; order Chthoniobacterales; family JAATET01; genus JBDNGG01. Next base: position 24,112 of record JBDNGG010000006.1, read on the forward strand.
CCGTGGAATGGGAGGAACAATACGGCATTCGCCGGTACGGATTTCATGGAGCCAGCCATCGGTTTGTCTCGGGGCGTTGCGCCGAGATCCGCGGCACCGACAAGCTCCGCATTATCTCTTGCCACCTTGGCGGAAGTTCCTCGATCGCTGCGGTAAAAAACGGTACCGCTGTGAATTCGAGCTGGGGAATGACCGCGCAAAGCGGTCTGCCGCAGAACAACCGCGTGGGCGACTTCGACTGCTTCGCCTTGATCTACCTCGCCCGGGATCTCGGGCTCGGGCTCGATGCCATCGAGAAGGCGCTCACTTCCCAAGCGGGGCTCAAAGGCATGTCCGGCCTGGCCAGTGGGGATCTCCGCGACCTCACCGCCGCGTCAGAAGCCGGCAACGAAAAGGCAAGCATCGCTCTCAAAGTTCTTGTGAATCAGATCCGCCGCTTCATCGGGCAATTCCTCCTCGAAATGAACGGAGCCGACGTGCTCATCTTCACGGCCGGCATCGGTGAGAACAACGCCGCCCTCCGGGCCGCCGTCTGTGCCGACCTCGACTTCTGCGGACTCGAACTCGACGCGGCCGCCAACGATGCCACCCATGCTAATGAGGCTATGATCTCCACGCCCGCCTCAAAAATCGAGGTGCGTGTTATCCCGACCAACGAGGAGATCATCATTGCCCGAAACGCTTGGGCAAAACTCCACGAGGCCGCCTGAAAACCTGCCCCAATTTCCAATCTCACGTCAATCCAACCAATAACCCAAACTAACTATTATGTCGCAACTAGCACTCGGAATGATCGAAACCCGCGGACTCATCGCCCTCGTTGAGGCGACGGACACCATGCTCAAATCGGCCAACGTCGAGCTCATCGGCCCGATGGTTCAGGTCGGCAACGCTATGGTCACAGCCTGCGTCGCCGGAGATGTTGCCGCCGTCAAGGCCGCCACCGAAGCCGGAAAAACTGCCGCTCAGTCGCTCGGCGAAGTTGTCAGCGTCAGCGTCATAGCCCGCCCGCACAACGACCTCGGAGCCGTTCTCCCGAAGGCCAAGTAAGCAGGCCAACAGTGGCGGCAGCTAAGGAAATAGAATGAAGTTCTCTGCGGAATCGAACGACTTGAGCAATCAGGAATTTTCGGCACCGTGGATGTTCTCTCATCCTCGATCGGCAAGTGTGCATCCAGCCCCGCCTTCCCACGTCATCCTTCCTACTTCTTACTTCCTATGATCCTCGCCCGAGTCGAAGGCAGCGTTGTTGCCACAAAAAAAAACCCAAAGATGACAGGGAGCAAGTTCCTTGTGGTCCGGCCGCAGGTCTTAGATTCGCCTAAGGCGCGTGCATTTAAAGATGGCACGAGCACGCTCGTGGTCGTCGATTCGCTCGGGGCTGGAGAAGGGGAATTTGTCCTCGTCGTCCAAGGCAGCTCCGCCCGCCTTGCCGCCGACGACAGGGATTCGCCAGTCGATGCCGTGGTCGTGGGAATCGTCGATACCGTCGATCTCGGTAAAATCACCCTCTACAAAGCTTAGTAATCCTAATTTCCCATGGCTGCCATTGATGAAAAACTCGTAGCGAAAGTCGTCAGCGAAGTGCTCGCGCGGCTCCAGACGCAATCCTCCACACCCTCGTCCGTAAACTCGGCCTTTGGTGTGTATGATGACATGAACGCAGCCATCGAGGCCGCGCAGAAGTCGTTCGACAAGCTCCGCGCTGGGGGCATAACGGCCCGCAAGAAAGCGATCGCTGTAATCCGCAGACTTTGCGTGCAGAGGGCCAAGGAGTGGGGGGAACTCGAGTTTAACGAGACCAAGATCGGCCGCCTCGAGCACAAAATTGAAAAGCTCGGCATCTGCGGCGACCTCGTACCCGGGGTTGAGATGATCGACCGGATGGCCTTCAGCGGCGATTCCGGACTCACCGTGATTGACCACGCCCCATGGGGAGTCATCGGTGCGATCACGCCCTCGACGCACAGCGTCCCGACCCTTACAGGTAACGCGATTAACATGGTCGCAGCTGGAAATGCTGTGGTTTACAATACCCATCCGGCAGCTGCGAAATGCGCTGCGATTGCGATCCGCGAATATAATCAGGCGATCTTCGCCGAGACCGGCATCTCTGATCTCCTCACCACGGTCAACAAGCCGACCCTCGATACCTTTGATGCCATGTGCAAGCACCCGCAGGTGAAGCTCCTGTGTGTGACCGGGGGGCCGGCGGTGGTCGCTGCTGCGATGAAGACCGGGAAACGCGCGGTCTGCGCCGGGCCGGGCAATCCACCCGTGGTCGTTGATGAAACGGCGGACATCGATCACGCCGCGCGCTCGATTATCCAAGGCGCGTCCTACGACAACAACCTGCTCTGCATCGGAGAGAAAGAAGTTTTCGTCGTCGCCTCGGTTGCCGACAAGCTCATGGAGGCCATGCGCAAGGCCGGAGCTGTTCAGCTTGATGCCAGGCAGGTCGAGGCACTTGCCGAGAAGGCTTTTATTTTCCCGCAGGGCAAAGGTGCCGGGTGCCCCCACCCCGTTGTTAACCGCGACCTCGTCGGACGCGATGCAGCCGTCCTCGCGAAGGCGATCGGACTCGACATCCCCGCCTCCACGCAACTCCTTTTTGGTGAGACCAAGGCCGACCATATTTTTGTTGATGAGGAACAGATGATGCCGTTCATCCCGATTGTTCGTGTGCCCGATGTGGACGTCGCGATTGCCGAGGCGATCAAAGCCGAGCACGGCTACAAGCACACCGGCATCATGCACTCGCAAAACATCCGCAACCTCACCAAAATGGCGCAGGAGATCGATACCACGCTCTTCATTAAGAACGGCCCCTGCATGACCGGCCTCGGTCTTGGCGGCGAGGGATTCCTGAGCTTTTCCATCGCCACGCCCACTGGCGAGGGTGTCACAACTCCTATGACCTTCACCCGCTCACGCCGCTGCGTGATGGTCGAAAATCTGAACCTTTATTAAACCATGAGACTCGCCACCATCCGCGGCTATGCGACCAGCACGATCAAGCATAAGAGCTTGGAAGGCTGGAGGCTCCTTATTGCCGAACCGGATAGTGCGGATCTTGCACCGCAGATCGTGATCGATAATCTCGGGGCTGCCATCGGCCAAACCGTGATGATCTCCAGCGATGGCAGTGAGGCCCGGAAAATGGTCGGCTGCAATCTCAGTCCTGCCCGTTGGACGGTAATGGGGATCATCGATCCCGAGGGGAGTCTCGCTCTATGAGGATGGGAACCGTCATAGGCCGCGTCACGCTTTCTGTGAGGAACAAACGTTTTGTTGGCGAGCGTCTTTTGCTCACACTGCCATGGGTGGCAGAGACGTTTGAGTCCGGAGAAAAGTTTGCGCCTGCCATCGTGGTCTATGACCAATTCGGCGCGAACGTCGGCCAGAATATTGCCATCAGTGAAGGCCGTGAGGCCGCCTGCCCATTTCCTTTACCCACCCCGGTTGACGCCTATTGCGCCGCCCTTGTCGATGAACACTTTTATAAATCCTAAGCCATGAAACTATTCGCACAAAAAGACGCAGAAGAATTTGCAAAAACCGGAGCCCGCGAGTTTCGATACAACCGGGACATCCGCCTCACTCCCGGCGCCAAGGATGTATTCAGCGAGGCCGGTATTAAGCTCGTCTTCGACGTCGAAGCCAAGGGCTCCGGGACGGCTGCGTCGGCCTCGTCTTCCGCTGCTACCCCGGACGACGCAAAGAGTTTTAATTCCCCTGAAGCGGAGAAGCTGAAGAAAGAAATCTGCGATATCGGCCGCCGGATTTGGATGCGTGAGTATTGCGACGGCAACGGCGGTAATATCTCGGCCAAGCTCGCACCGAACCGCTTTATCATCACGCCGACCGGCGTGAGCAAGGGATTCATGACACCTGAGATGATGAGCATGGTGGACATCGACGGCAAGCAACTCGCAGGGACATGGAAACGGTCGAGCGAATTTACCACCCACGCGGCGATTTATTCCACGACCCCCGACGCTGCTTCCGTCTGCCACGCCCACCCGTGCCATGCCGGAGCCTTCGCCATCAAGGAGCTTCAACCGCCCCCACGACTAATCCCCGAGTTGGAAGTCTTTGTTGGCCAGGTCGCCGTCGCAGGCTACCAGACGCCGGGATCGCCCGAGATGGCCGAGAGCATTAAGCCGCTCGCCCCACAGCACCAGTCAATCCTCATGGGCTGCCACGGCGTGATCTGCTGGGGCAAGTCCGTCGAAGACGCCTACTTCAAAATGGAGATCACGGATGCTTACTGCCGCACGGTTATCCTTGCTCAATCCCTTCCCGGCTCGGCGTCCATCCCCTGCGAAAAGCTCGACGATCTGCTCAAGCTCAAGAAGGGCATGGGCCTCCCGGACAACCGCTACGACTTGAAAAATGCCGAGCTTTGCGAGGTCGATCCATGGGATCAGATGTGCGGCCAGCATGGCTGCTCCTCGCCCGTCACTCCTTTCCATCCCATGCCCGCGCCCCAAAGCGGGGCAGACATCGAATCCCTCGTCCAGAAGCTCACGGACGAGATCGTTGCCAACTTGAGCAAATAGTAAGGAATTTTATCAAATGAAAGTTGCAATCATCGGTGGTGGTGGACGTGTCGGATCTTGTGCAGCCTTTGCGCTGCAGTGCTCCGGCATCGTAAAAGAAATTCTCTTGCTCGACGCCAACCAGGCAGCGGCGGAGGGGGAGGCGCTCGACCTGCTTCATGGCGCAGCATATTGCGCAGATCAGAAAATCTCGGCTGGTCACTATGCTGACTGCGCGACGGCCGACCTCATCTGCATCACAGCCGGTTTACGCCGCAAGCCGGACGAGTCCCGCCTTGACCTCATCAACCGCAACGTCACGCTCTTCCTCGGCATCCTGGAGAGCCTCAAGGATGCGGGACTGAAAAAAGATGCGATCATTTTCGTCGTATCAAATCCTGTCGATATCCTCACCCAGCTCGCCGTGGAAAAGACGGGCCTGCCCGCGAAACAGGTCATCGGCCTCGGCACCGTGCTGGATACCTCGCGCTTCTGCTCGCTGATCGCCAGTTCCCTCACGCTTCCGGCGACGCAAGTGCGGGCCATGATCCTGGGCGAACATGGCGATACCATGCTCCCGATCTGGTCATCCGCGACCGTGGACGGCTTCCCGCTCACGAAATTTCCTGGTGTTACAAATACCTTCCAATCGCAGATTTTCGAGCGCACCCAGAAGAGCGGCTCCGAGGTTATCTCACGCAAGGGGGGGGCCGGCTATGCGGTCGGTGTCGCGATCCGAGAGGTGATCGACTCCATCGCCCTCGACCGTGAACGCATTCTCCCGGTGTCCAGCCTCGTCACTGGAGCCTACGGCATCCGCGACGTGAGCATCAGCGTGCCAACCGTGGTTGGCCGCGGCGGCGTGGTGAAGCATATCGAAGTCGAACTCTGGCCGAAGGAACTTCAGGGGCTACAATCCTCCGCGAAAGCTCTCAAAGATACTCGCGCGAAAATTAAGTGATCTCCCGTTCCCGCGTAGGGACCGGGCACATAGGCAATAAAGCGGCTGTCAAAAGCATCCGATCTTCCGTTGGTGGTGCTTACCGGGCCATCAAACCGGAGGTTGGCAAATGTTTTGAAATCAGCGATAGGTACCACGTGACTAATTCTGCCGTGAAATATGTAATTCCCGTTGTCTGCGCAATACTTGCTTGTTCTCTCCCGGCGCAGGCACAAAAGATCGAGAATGCCCCACCCGAAGTCACCAAGCCGTCGGCCGTGCCAAAGAAACTCACCAACGAGCTGCCGTCGCAGGCGAATCCGACGGCGACGCCAGCACCGACGGCGACGCCTAATGGAACCCTGGCTGTCGCCTCGCTGACGGTTCAGCCCGCTGCGGAACCTGACCCCCGGACACCCGAGGAAGTGGTCACTGATTTTTTCTCTGCGCTCCAAAAAGATAACGTTGATGCGGCTTACGAAGGGCTTTCGGCCGGTACGATGCTTGCGACCAAGGGCGAACAATCGCGCGAGCTCCGGGCACGCACGCAAGGGGCAATGGACGCTTACGGCCCGATCAAAGGATTTGAGCTGGTGAAGACGGATCGCGTGGGTGCGCTGCTGGAACGCCGCACCTACGTCCTCCATGGCGAGGTGCTGCCGCTGCGGTGGAAGTTTTATTTCTACAAAGGATCCGGGGATTGGAAACTGGTGGATCTCCGTGTTGACGATGCGCTCATTGATCTCTTCGATGATGCGGGGGTGACTGAGGATAAATGACGACAACCAGTTCCACCGGGAGGTTTTTGCAGTTCATCCGGTTTTCGCACACCGTTTTTGCGATGCCGTTTGCGCTTGGTGCGCTAGCGGTTGCTGCCGGAGGGTTGCCGCCATGGGATATTTTGGTGCTGGTCGTGGTGGCGATGGTATTTGCCAGGACGGCGGCGATGACGTTTAACCGGCTGGCGGATTGGGATCTCGACAAGCGAAATCCAAGGACTCAAGGCCGGCATCATCTCACGAGCCGGAGCACGGCAATGGTCGCATGCGGGGTGTCATCGCTGGCGTTTATTGCGACGTGCTGGTGGATCAATCCGCTTTGCTTTTTTCTATCACCGGTTGCTCTGGCAGCGGTGTTTTTCTATTCTCTCACAAAGCGGTTCACGCATTTTTCCCAGTTTTTCCTGGGGTTGGCGCTGGCGGTGGCACCGGTGGGGGCGTGGCTTGCAGTGACTGGATCGTTTGCGCTGGCGCCGTTGATTCTTGCCGCGGGGGTTGTTTGCTGGGTCGCCGGGTTTGATATGATTTACGCGACCCAGGATTACGACGTGGATCGACGCGAGGGGATGCGGTCCATGGTCGTCTGGCTCGGAATCCCGGGTGCGCTTCGTGTGGCGCAGATTTTACACGGGATGATGTGGGTATTATTTTTGGCGTTCGGGATCAGCGCCGGGCTGGGTGCAGTCTATTTTTTCTCCCTCATTCCGGTGCTTGGATTTTTGATTTACGAGCACCGCGTGGCCAAATCGTTGGACGTGCAAGCGATCAATGCCGCGTTTTTCGTGGCCAATGCCTGGATCGGCGGGATTTTTATCTCAGCCACCTGGATCGATCAACTTGTCTGAAGAGCCTCCAGTTACCAAGCCTAAGCGCCAGCGTCGCCTGCTTCGCTTACTATCGCGGCTGATATCAGTCGCGATGCTCGTCCTGATCGCCTTGGGAGTGCTGGCTTTTCTCGTGCTAAAAAACCTGGATTCCATCACCGAGTGGTCCATCACTCGCCTGCTCCCCGGAACTTCGGTGCAACTCAAGCGGGTCGAATTGCACGGTTGGAACGAGGTTCGGGTGCAGGAGTTGGAGCTGTCTTCCAAGGCCTCCGGGAATGTGCTTCTGCGTCTGGAGGGTGGACGGATGTTGTTTGCCTACGACGAGCTTTTGTCCGGCAAGCTACAGGAAATCGAGCTGGTCGCCCCGGAACTGACTGCTTCACCAGACCTCTTCGCGTTGTTTTCCGGAAAAGGCCCGGAAAACCCGGAGGAGCGCCGCGTTCCGCCCGCGTGGTCGGTCAATCATCTGCGCATCGACAATGCGCGCTTTTCGCTCCCCGCAACCGGGGTCCTGCCTGTGGATATCCACGCGAGCTTTTCCGTGGATTGGAAGAACCTGGATCTGCGATCGGACTTCGCAAGGGAGGTTCGCGAACTCACGATTGACGAGATCTCCGCATCCTGGGCGGGAAGTGAAACAGTCGCGGCTCGCATTGAAAAAATCATCGTTGGCGTGACATTGGAGGGGTTGTTCGAAGGGCGCCGGGTTGACTCGGTGAATGTGAGCACTGGGTCACTCGCGATGGACGCGGCCGGATGGCAGCAGATCCAATCGGTCCGGCTCCCTGAGCCTGGCCCTGCCCAATCGGGACCTGCCCGGGATCCGTGGGTTGTCGGCGTGCTCGAACTCGGCAAGCTCGATATTAGCCTCACGGAACTGCCTCAACCGTTGGAGTCCGCGCGGTTCCAGGTTTCCGGCACGCTTCATGAGCTGGGACAAAGGGATGCGGGCGCACCGACAAGCGAGGTCCGGATTTCCGAGGTCCACATCGAGTCCGGGCAGGATCAAGAGCCGCCGATGCTCGCTATGGACGAGGCGCTGATCGCGTTTACCTTCGATGGTCTTGCAGCCAAACGGATCGACGAGGTCACGCTGACCAATCCATCCATCCATCTCAAAAACGAATTGAGCGCAAAGCCGAAGAAGGCTGGTCCGCCTCGGGGCGGGCATCAGGTCGCTCGTGCTCCAATAACGACCGAGTGGCAGATCGATCACCTGAAGACCTCGTATGGCGAGCTGGTATCTAACCCGAAAAAGCCCGGAGAGCCGCTTGTTTCGGCCCGATTTGCCTTTGACTTGCAGAACGTAGGGGCGAATGCCGATGCCATCGCCCGGATGTACGAGTTCGTGGTGTGGGACGTTCAGCTTCGCGAGTCGCCGGACGATAAGCGACCGATCCTCGGAGTGGATTTGGTAAATATCGAATTCTCGCTGAACGACCTTCTGGAAAAAAAAACCATCCAGCATGTTGGCGTTGCCGGCGGTCGGCTCCAGATTGGTGCAGCGCTTACCAAGCTTCTCGCCGCACGCCCGCCCGACTCTGCTGGATCGGTGGCTGCATCGAACGATACGGGCTGGAGGATCGCTACGCTTGACGTCGAAGGCATCCGGACGAGCCTCGACGATGCCCGCGAGGATGTGTCCGACCTGTCTTTAACGATCAACACTCAGTTGCAAAATATCCCCCTGGGCGTCGCCGCGGTGGAGCTTCTGGATGAGGTGCGTATTTTGGAATTTGCCGACGTCGAGATCCGCTCTCCCGTGGACGCGGACATCCTGGTCCTGAAGCTCCGAAGTGTTTTCGTGCGGTTCACGATCAACGAGCTGTTGCGAAACCACATCCGGGAGATCGTCATCCTGCGGCCAACGATTTATCTCAATCAGGATCTCTTCATTTATATGGAGCGTGCCTCTGCAAAGGACGAGAATGCTGCTCCCGCGCCAGATCGACCGAACTGGAGTATTGGTGTGGTGGAAACAAAATTCGGCCGTCTTGTGATTGGCAGTGGTGTGGGCACCGACGTGGGGCTTCCGCTCGCATTTGAAAGCCGGGTGCAGAATTTGTCGTTTGACCGGTTGGCGGATCTCCAGATTGATGCGGCGCTGCAGATTCCGAAACAAAGTTATGTTTTCAAGTCGTATCAGATCGAGCTGGACTCCGTGGAGGGCGATCTCCGGTTCTCGTATCCGCCTGAGACGGGTCAGCAAAACCTGGTTCAAAAACTCGACATCGCCGGGATTCGCTGGCGCCAATTTGAAGCTGGCACATCGTGGGTTGCAGTGACATTTGACCGGCAGGGGATCAATGGGCAATTTGGCGGTGAGGCATACTCCGGGTATATCAACGGCGGATTTAGTTTCTTTTTTCAAAATGATTCTCCGTGGATCGGCTGGATCAGCGGAGAGGGTGTGGACACCGCGACACTTACGAATGTGATCTCGCCACAGAATTTCCAAATGACGGGACCCTTGGATTTTGAGGTCCAAATCGATGCATTCAGCAAAAATATCGACCGCGTAAATGGACGTTTTTCCATCACCGAGCCCGGCGAAATGAAGATTACCAAGCTGGATGACCTGCTGGGACGCATCCCCGATACATGGACGGCCATCAAAGAAAGCACGACGCGCATCGCGTTGGAGACGCTGCGTGACTACGCATACACCGAGGCGGGAGGCCGACTCTGGTTTGTGCAGTCGCAGGGAGTCCTCAATCTCGATCTCGCCGGGCCGAGCGGGAAACGGGCGTTTGAAATCGTTTTACATCACGGCGATACATCTGAAGGGTTGTGGCAGGACGCATCTTGGGGCAAAAGATAATCAAATGACGCAACGGATAATAATTGGATGCGGGAAATTTCCCGCCGGGCGGCAGTGGGTATTCAGCCTCGCGGCTTGCCTGCTTGCCGGCTGCTCGACACCATCGATCAACCTGTCGACCAATGAACCGATCAAAGTTGACATCACGATGCGCGTGGACGTGCACCAGTATGAGGAAACCGGAAGCCCGAAGGTTGCGAATGGTTCGCCATCACCGCAAGCGTCTGCCACTGGCGCCACCCTCGAAGAACGCCGCCGCAATCGACAGGCCGACATCCAGGTTTTTAAAAATTCGCGTTTGGTCGGCGAAGCCAAGGACGGCCAGCTTAAAGTCCTCACTAATACCGATGGCGATTACGGGGACTATGTCCGGCGCACGGTGGAGCAGGAGAACTCGGATCGCATGGATGAAATGAAGCAACTCGCTGAGAAGGAAAAGCGCCCCTTGGCGGACGTCGAGATGCAGCAGGCCGCGCTCTGGATCAACAGGTCATTTAAGGGCGAGTGGATCGAAAACAAAAACCCGGATGGCACCTACGGGTGGATTCAAAAAGCGGGATGATACGCCATTTTCTCACGATCGCGATCAGTGCAGTATTGTTGCCCGGCGCAGTCAAAGCAGCCGAGTCAGCACCGGATACGTTGGATCTTGATTACCAGACGGCCATCCAACTCGCGATTCTCAAGAATTTCCGGATCAAGGTTGAGGAGTTTAACCCGCTCATCGCCAAGGCTCAGCTCTTCAGCGAATCCGGACGCTTTGACCCGACGCTGGAGGCGTCGTACACGTATGACCAAAACCGCCGGGACCTGCGAGCGCTGGATCCGGGCTTTGACTCCGGGGTACCGAATTCGCCGGATACGGGCCGTTTTGCCGAGACCAGCGGCATGGAAGCAGATACTACCATCACCGGTCTTACACCCTGGGGGCTTCGCTATGATTTTGGCGGCACCATTACCAGAAATACGAACACGGAGGGCGCGATTTATGATGATTACGATACGTTTCTCGGCGGTTCCATCAATCAGCCGCTCTTGCGGAACTTCGGCACGGATGTAAATCTGGCACAAATCCGGAGCGCGCGAGCCGACCAGGCGATTTCCGCGTGGGGATTGCAAGCGCGGGTGATCGACGTCATCACGGACACGGTATTTGTTTATAATGATCTCTACTTCTCGATTCGAAATCTCGAAGTCGAGATCCGGTCACGCGAACTGGCGGCGCAGCTGCTTAGCGACAACCAAAAACGGGCGGAAATTGGTGTCATGTCGCCACTCGATGTCCTGCAGGCTCAATCCGACGTGGCTTCCCGTGAGGAACGTGTGCTTTTTGCCGAGCGCGCAGTGCTCGATAATCAGAATTTCCTAAAGCAGTTGGTAACGGATGAGATCACCGGGATTCTTCGCACTCAGATCGAGATCGCACCGCCTCCCTTTGACTTTGAAGTCGATGTGGATCTTGCACGCGACCTGCAGCGGACGTTTGATCTCCGCCCGGACTACCGTCAGGCGCTGCTCGAAATCCAGAAGCGGAATATCAACGTCGTATTCACGAAAAACCAAACACTGCCGCGCCTAGACCTCGTGGCCAGTCTGGGTTTGAACGGCCTTGGCACGACGTTTGCGGACAGCGTCGGTAACGTGACCGGTCCCAGCAACCTCGCCGCATCGGCAGGTGCCGTTTTCAGCCTTCCGATTCCCAACCGCACCGCTCGTGGTGCCGCACAGGCGTCCGAACTGGAGGTCGCGCGCGCGCTCATCGATCTGAAACGCCTGGAGCAGACGATTTACATCGAAGCGGACAATGCTGCCGGCCAAATCGAAACCACAAAAAAGCGGATTGAGGCATCCCGCGTCGCACGCGAGTTTTCCGGTCGCACATTGGAGGCGGCGCAGGCAAGATTGGCATCCGGAACGGCGACCACATTTGAGGTGCTGCAGTTCCAGCGGGACTTCGCCCAAGCGGAAATCAGTGAAGTGCGCGCGTTGACCGATCACCAGAAGGCAATCGCTGAGTATGCCCGCCGCACGGGACGCACGCTGGAAGAAAATCGCATCCTCCTCCAATAACCTGCCGTGAAAAATGTCACAGTCTTTACCGATGGCGGATGTCTCGGAAATCCGGGTCCCGGAGGCTGGGCCGCCATTTTACAATCCGACGGCTCCACGCGGGAACTCTCCGGCGGTGAGCCTGCAACCACCAATAACCGCATGGAACTCACCGCGGCGCTCTGTGCACTCGCGGCGCTCAATGCCCCGTGCGAGGTCACGCTGTTCACTGATTCGCAATATCTTCGGCAGGGAATCACCGCATGGATTCGCAATTGGAAAGCAAAAGGATGGATCACATCCACCCGCCAGCCCGTAAAAAATGCCGACCTCTGGAAATCCTTGGACGCGGAATCCAAACGCCACATGATCACCTGGAAATGGGTGCGCGGCCACACGGGCCATCCCGAGAATGAACGCTGCGATGTCCTGGCGTCTGCTGAAATCGAGAAAATAAGAAAATTGTACACCCGCGAGGAGCTTGCGCGGGCGCTGGAAGAACTCAAGGAGCCGGAAACCCCGGCGCAGGGGCTCCTTTTGTAGACTTTGGTCCGAATGTAACAATATTGTCACATCCGTGAGGTTCTCGCAGTTGAGCTTGGCGGCTAATTACTGTAGGAAATCTTCATGGCACAATTTCGCACAGGCTGGATTTCAGATGTTCATCTCGGCACCCGAGGATGCAAAGCGGCGGCACTACTCGACTTTCTCCGCAGCCATGAGTTCGACAAACTCTATCTGGTCGGTGATCTCATAGATATCTGGGCACTCCGGCGTGGGATCTATTGGCCTCAGGAACACAACGACGTGATTCAAAAGCTGCTCCGCAAAGGCCGCAAAGGATGTGAGATCATTTACATTATTGGAAATCACGACGAGTTTCTTGCGAAGTTTTACGGAAATTTTGCGAGCGTCACATTGCAGCAAAATGACGTCCAACCCACCGCTGATGGCAAACGGATCCTGGTGATCCATGGGCACGAACTCGATACCGTCGTGCAAAATCTCGGCTGGCTCGCCCATGTGGGAGATGTTGGTTATTATGTATTAATGAAGTTCAACGGGATTGTGAACTTTGTCCGCCGCCGGATGGGTCTCGGGTATTGGTCGTTGAGCGCCTACGTGAAAGCCGAGGTCAAAAATGGGGTGAGTTTCATCGGACATTTTGAGGAATCCGTGGTTCGGTATGCCCGGGATTGGAATGTCGATGCCGTGCTCTGCGGCCACATCCACACGCCAGCGATTCACGCCCTCAATAGTACGGGATATTTTAATACTGGCGACTGGGTCGAGAGTTGCACCGCACTGGTAGAACACTACGACGGTCGGATCGAACTGCTCCACCATCCCGACGACACCTCTTCGCCTGCCGTTTTGGAAGATGAGGAAGAAAATCAATTGCCTGAGGTGGTTGCCGTAGCCCTCGCCCAAGCGAAGGTCACCGGGATCTGAAAATGAAATCCGGATAATCATGGGTTGAATCCTATGCAACCAATGGAAAAAAAACGCTTGCAAAAGGGGGTGCCCTTCTGACAACGTATTAGTTGGGAATAATTCTTGTTACAAACACTCAAAAAAAATTCATGAAAAGTAAAATCTTCACAATAGTTGCTATCGCTGTTGTTGCCTTGACAACCGTTCCGATGGAAGCAAGCGCTCAGAATCGAAATCCAGTCCCGACGTTAGCACAGCGCCAGCAGTTCGCGCGTCTGAATGTGATTCTCCGCAGACTAAATCCGGGGAATTCGCGCGCTCTAGTCCTCTCTCGGCAAATGATCAATCTCATGCCCTCTGCAGCACCGCAAGTTCTCAGCATTGCAACACGGCTGCTCGTGAGGATTGCTGACGCTGCTCGACTGGCAGATATTTCGATACAAGTGATATCAACGTTCAGTTACACTGACTTGCAAAAAAGTGATCTTATCGTCCGCTCCGTCATCACCGTCTCTAACGTGGCACAGACGATTCCGAGAATTGTTGC
>JBDNGG010000007.1:0-1350 GCA_041689405.1 Terrimicrobiaceae bacterium
CGATCGTGCTCCAGTCATTCGGCACATGCTCATTGCACAGCCAGACGGTGGAGTAGCCCGCCATCCCGCAAATCTCGACAACTCTCGGGTCGCTGAGGTTCAATTTTGCACATGCGGCCACTTGGCCCGCACGAGCCTCACGCAATACTCGGCTTTTTCTCATACGTTATATTTTATTATTTACCTGCTCTAGCACCGCAGCGACCTCAATTGCTCGGCCATGATTCGCGCGACTTTCTCTTGCTGCGATCAATACCGCCATTAGTTCCACCGTGTGTTCAAAGGGATAGGGATCCACGCCGCTACGAAACCATTCGACGGCAGCGACGAGCTGACCGCGAAAAGCAGAATAAGTGTCACGAATCTGTATCTGTTCTCGCGTGGACACACCAAATCCAAGGATCACGCCAAAGGAAGTCGCAGCGTCAGGAATCACGGTGATTGTTACCAATGCGCCGGATCGGTGGGTGGCGGTGACGACACACGATTTGTCGTTGCCTGCCCAGGACACTGTTTGAAATCCAGTCCCAAGCAAAACGAACAGCGGTTCCAAAGCATGGATGCCGTAACGTTCCAGCGTCTTCGCGGTTGTGCTGGTCAACCATTCCCAGTTTTTGTTGCGCAGGGGCTCCAGCTCCACTGCATATCGCATGCCGCTGGAGGAGAGGATCCGTGCGCCTTCTTCCTTCCACGTCACAAATTGACGCAATTCGCTAATGCTCACAGCGAGCGGCTTGTCCACGAAAACCGGCAGGCCAGCTTCGATGAACGGCGCTGCCCGCCGCACGTGATCCTCGCCATCGTCCGTCGAGATGATCACGGCATCCACATCTCCGATCACATCAACCGCACGACTAACAACATTTGGAATTCGTGCCGCACGCGCTACATGGTCCGCCTCGTCCGGATTGTCTGTCCAAAGGTGGGTTACCTGTGCGCCGGCGATGCGGACCGATTCCAGATCTTGGTTGCCTAAGTATTCAGGAATAGCGGGATAGGGACACTGCGCCATCACCACGGGGTCATAACCATTAATGATGGCTGACCACGAATACGGATGTCCGTTGCCGGGAATCATGCCGAGCATTGCAATGCGAAGCGGCTGCGGTGCGTCGATCATATATCTACTCCTTGGTTCGCTGTGTCGGATTGCAGCGCCGCCAAATTTGCCATCAAGGTTTGTTTCGCCTCAGTCAAGGAGGATGCGTGCGAAACTTGGCCGGTAAGAAGTCCCAGAAAATCGAGCGCCTGGTCGGTGAACGGGATATCCCGTTCAGTGGGTGGCAATTGCTCCCAGTTCCACGTATCCTCACCACGCAATACCAATCCGACGCGGTTGGACGGTAACTC
>JBDNGG010000008.1:0-9629 GCA_041689405.1 Terrimicrobiaceae bacterium
CCATCGGCCGCGCACAGCAGTACCGCGAGGGTATCATTTGGATCGGCGAAATGATTGATCCTAAAACGAAAATCGAACTTTATAGCAATGCATCGGTGTTTGTTTGTCCGTCGATTTACGAGCCATTTGGGATCATAAATCTGGAAGCGATGGCCTGTGGCACCGCCGTGGTCGCGAGTGCGGTAGGCGGGATTACCGAAGTTGTCGTGCACGGCGAGACGGGACTCCTAGTGCCGCTCGATCAGATGAAGGAAAGCCCCTTCGAGCCCACACATCCGGATCGGTTTTCTCGCAACCTCGCTGCCGCCATCAATGAACTGATGGCTGATCCCGTAAAGCGCGAGAAATTTGGAAAAGCGGGCCGCAAGCGCGCGGAGGCGCATTTTGGCTGGGATGCCATCGCCCGCGAAACCGCCGACTTGTATTCTACGCTGGTGCACTGACCGGCGCCGACATACGGTCAGCGAACGTTCGTTTCCGACCACCGGTATCGACACTACCCATTTACTACATGAAGTTCGTCGATCAGATCAGAATCCAAGCCCTCGCCGGAGATGGTGGAAAGGGCTGCGTAAGCTTCCGCCGAGAGAAATTTGTTCCCCGGGGAGGCCCCGATGGAGGGGACGGCGGGCATGGCGGCAGCATCATCCTGCGTGCGGACATCCACACGGACAACCTCGTCACGCTGTATTACGAATCCATCGTTCGTGGCAAACGCGGAGATCATGGAAAAGGAAAGGACCAGATCGGTGCATCTGCTCCGGATTCCATCGTCCGCGTGCCGACGGGCACCATCATCTACCGCCTGCCAGAGGAATTTGAGCCGCGTGGTCCCGATGCAGATGATCTTCTGCCACCCGGCGAGACGTCTGCTCCGCGGCCCAAGCCGGATATTTCGCAACTCGAGGCGATCGCGGATTTGTCAGAACCCGGCCAGGAATTCGTTCTGTGCAAAGGCGGACGCGGCGGCAAAGGCAACACCCATTTTAAGAGCTCGCAGAATCGCGCTCCCCGGATCGCACAAAAAGGCGAGGTCGGCGAAAATGGCTGGTTTTTGCTCGAACTCAGAACCATCGCATTCGCAGGGCTCGTGGGATATCCGAATGCCGGAAAATCCACGCTCATCACCCGGATCTCAGCCGCCCACCCGCGCGTGGCCTCTTATCCATTTACCACACTGAATCCGGTTGTGGGTGTGGTGGAACTTGATGGATATGACCGCGTCACGGTAGCTGATATTCCCGGTCTCATTGAGGGCGCGCATGAAAACAAAGGCCTGGGTCATGAGTTCCTCCGCCACATCGTCCGCTGCAAACTGCTGCTTTTCGTCGTCGATATGGCTGGCAGTGAGGGACGCAATCCGGTGGATGACCTCCAGAAACTGCGGCGCGAACTCGACCTTTACGATCCTACGCTCAGCGAGCGTCCATGGGCTGTAATTGCCAATAAAATGGACCTTCCAGAGGCCGAGGAAAACCTCGTGGCATTCAAGCTCCGGTTTCCAAAACCGGAGATTTTGGCGATTTCTGCAGAGCGCCGTGAGGGGATTGATTCTGTGCGTGATCTTCTGCATCGCTTCGCGTATCCAGAACAAACTGCCGCTGCGGATACGAATTCCAACATCTGAACTCCCGCGAATTATGAGCAAGCAAACGTTATCTCAGATCCCCGGCGGGCCACCTGCCATTGGACCCTATTCCCCGGTTGTCATCGCTGAAGGAAAGTTCGCCTTCATCTCCGGGCAGATTCCTTTTGATCCCGCTGTTGGCGCGATGGTGCGCGGGTCGATCACCGAGCAGACCGAGATCGTCCTCTCGAATCTCAAACGTGCCGTCGAGGCCACCGGCGCGACGCTCGCAGATGTGGTTTCCTGCCGGGTGTTTTTGCAGCCATTTAGTGCGGAAACTTTTGGTGAAATGAATGCTGTTTATGCCCGCGTTTTTGGTGAAAGCAAACCTGCTCGATCCACTATCGGAGCTGGTCTGCTTGGCTTTGATGTTGAGATCGAGGCGGTGGTGGTTCTTCCGCAGGATTAGAGCCCCGTCAGTTTTTGAGCGTCTGCTGCAGGAGCATCAGCACCGCGGCTTCTTCCGGACGTAAACTGCGAATATCCCGCGAGAGTTTCTCCTCGGCAGTTGCTTTGAGTTGGTCGATCAGTGAGCCATCGAGATACGTCTCAAGAATCACCGGATGAATGTAGCATTTCCTGCAAATGGCCGGGGTGTTACCGAGCGTGCGTGCCACCGCTTCGATGGCGGAAAGCATGTTGCGTTTGGCCTCAGTGTGTGAGCTGAAGTTCTCGAACTCCTGCAGTGCCCTCGCCGCCAGCACCGTGCCCGCCCAGGTGCGGAAATCTTTCGCCGAGAAATCCCCGCCTGTGATCCCGCGCAGGTACGCATTTACTTCCGTCGAGGTCACATGCACGCGGTCACCGTCGTCGTCCACATATTGGAAAAGCTCATACCCAGGAAGTTCGCGGCATTGATTCACGATTTTTGCCAACATTGGATTACGGATATCAATTTCATGTTTGATTCCTGATTTCCCACGGAAACAAAACCGGACTTTTCCACGGGAGATGGCGAGGTGACGGTTGCGCATGGTAGTTAGTCCGAACGAATTATTTTCGCGTGCGTACGCACTATTGCCGACCCGAATGAGCGTCGTTTCGAGCAGGCCGACTACCGTGGCCAAGACCTTCTCCCTGGGGAGTCCTCGAAGTCGGAGGTCCTTTTTTATATGACGGCGTAATTTAGGAAGGACTTTGCCGAAGGCGACCATGTGGTTGTATTTCATGGAGTCACGGATTTTTCTCCAATCCGGATGATAGCGATATTGCTTACGAGCACGGGCATCGCGCCCCGTCGCTTGCAAATGCCCGCGGGCCACCGGACAGATCCAAACTTCTTCCCATGCGGGCGGGATTGCTAGCTGTTTGATTTGGCGCAGTGTTTCTGGGTCCTTGATGGTCACACCCGCAGCGTCCTTGTATCTGAATCCGTTGCGACACCTTTGGCGCCGAATGCCAGGCAGGGCATCCGTGACGTATCGAAGGCCCGCGTCCTTCGCGGACGTTTTCGCCTCCTGCACGACTACTTCAGTGGGGAGTTGCATACATGAATATTTCGTATCTGCGGGAGGGAATGGTCGTCTTGGAGACCTTGCCTTCAGGCCCGTGGCGTCTATCCTGAGAAATAAACATTGTCTGCATGTCTGATTTTTCCACTAAACAAGTGCTCCATCAATCCAAGCAAATCCTCCGGCATCTAGGAAACCGCCTGCTTGCCGGGATCCTTGTGGCCGTGCCATTGGTGGTCACGATTTTGGTCTTGAATGTCGCATATCGATTCATCGACGGCCTTAGCACCCCGCTGTGGAGTGCCCTGGGGATGGAGGGTGTGATTGGACTCGGATTTGTCACCACCATTGTCTTGTTGATTCTTCTGGGCTTCATGGCAACCCATGTTATCGGGCGCCGTGTGATCGAGGGAATGGAGCAGGTGATCTTGCGCGTCCCGTTGATTGCTCCGGTCTACAACGCGGTCAAACAGACGCTGGAATCCTTTCGAAAAATGAAGGGAAGCCAGCAGTTTAAGCGGGTCGCTTATGTCGAATACCCGAGCCCCGGGTGTTTTCTTTTCGGGTTTGTAACCGGTCAATATATCGAGACCCGCACAGCGAACGAAATGACGCTTGTCTTTCTCCCGACATCACCCAACCCGCTGACGGGATTCGTGCTTGCAGTGCCCTCAGAGAAGGTGGTGGACAGCGGGCTGACGCTTGAACAGGCATCGAAGCTCATCATGTCCGCAGGGCTTGTGACGCCGGAATCTCCCGGGGACACCTTCCCAATATCTTCTGACATCACCTCTCGCGCCTGACGAAAGAAATTGGTGGCAACCATACGGGCTGCGTCAAACGTTTAATTTAGTATGATGCACATGAAATCCGCTTACCGCAAAATCAACGGGCAACACTATTCGCTGGGAGACTTGGTTGCTATCGTCAGTTCGTGCGCCAAGGACAACAGCGAAACCATCGCTGCACTCAATGACCTTTTCGCCTCCGGCCGGGTTTCGATCATTCAGGACGGGGAACCAAAACGGGTCCAAGTCCGCACTCGCTGATAGGCTTCCAGAGTCTTTATTTCAGGAGCTTCTCTTTCGTTTCAGGGGAGAGGAGGTCTGATGACGAAATCCACTTACGTGCTGTAGCTGGTTCGTTGGCAAGCCAAGTTCGGGAAAAGTTCTCTAGCTGACGGTTACGGTTTTTTTCGTCTGTTATTTTAGAGGCCCATTCGAGGGCAGCCTCGGGATCTTCGACTGATAAAGTTCGAGCGAGCGTTGATACGGCGCTGTCTCGCGTGTTGTTTGCAGGCTGTCTATCTAGCCAATCTCCAGCAGAGGCGGAGTCCTTCGCGGCCCAGCGTGAAACGACTGCCTGCATTGCTACACTGCGGTCCGCTTCCGCCAACTGCGAAATCTGGCGTGCGGCAGCTTCCAGATCCGATCCAGCCCATTGCATCATCGCCTCACGGACGATTTGATTGCGGTCTTTTTCCGAGTCAACCGTCTTTGACCACCGGATCACGGCCTCGGGATCTTTCTGGCTCCACCCGGCAGCAAGCGCCGTCGTAGCGCGGCTGCGATCGGCTGGATCGACGCTCGCAAGCGCATTCCGGGCGGTCGTGGGATCGTTCGCAGCCCACTCCCGGAAGACCGCGTTGATACTGTCGGATCGGGTGGCGCCCTCGGGAAGTTTGCGCACCCATGCCAGCACTTCGGTTTTCGTGCCTGTCTTGGCCAAATTCGACGCCACCTGCGATGCTGCCTGCGACAAAATCGGTCCCGGGGGCAGACGAAACACCGCTTCGGAGGCCTGCTTGGGATCAGAGTTTGCCCATGACGAAAAAATTTGCTGTATGGACTGCTGAAAACTGCTGCCGGGCGGCATGTAATCGAGCACCGCCGTGAGCAGCTTCTCGCGATTTCCCTCAGAGTTTGCCGACATGGAGCGAAAGATATCTGAGCGCAAGGTCGGGCTTTCCACCGAGAGGGCATAGTTCAAGGCGGCATCAAAATCGGATCGGGACCACATCATAAGCGCGTTGGACGTAGCAGCGTCCCGGACTCCTGTTTCCTGAATTGTCTGAGCGGCGGCAAGTGCCGCGGCGGGATCGGTGGATGACCACGCTTGAATCACGCGCAGCCGCGGGTCTTCGTGAGTCTGTGTGGCGGGTGGCAGGGTTTTAGCATATTCCCAGGCAGCCTTGGGATCACTTTGCGCAAACGAGTTGAGAACGGCCGACATCGCCTGTGATTTCTGCTGCCCCGTGAGCTCTGCTGCCGCGACTTTTGCACCTTCCATGTCGCTTCGTGCCCATTGCTGGAAAATCATCGAAAGCGTGCCATCATGAAGGTTCCCTGAATCCTCGGTCTTGGTGGAAAGATAGAGTTTTAATGCCTCCCGGGGGTCTTTGGCTGCCAGTTGCGAGGCTGCCATGGTGCGGACCTGGTTTTTAATCTGTGGATCAGATAACGAATCGGCCAATGCAAAGGCACGCTTGGGGTCACGGCTTGTGATTCCTGCCGCCGCTGCGTTGAGTGCCGATTGCCGGGCTTGTCCGGGGCTTAACGTCAGAGCCAGATTCCATGCGCCTTCAGGATCCTGATCCGCATAGGCGTTCATCACAATATGAAGACCCATCTGGTAATCACTTCCCGGTGACTGCGCAGTCATTTCCCGTGCCAGACTGGCAAGGTCGGATTGGACGAGCCGTTCCATCAGCGCACTGGTCCGGCGGATGCCTTTGAGCCCCATCCAACCGGTCGATTGAATTGCCTCCATTTCTTGTTTAAACTCGGCAATTGTAAGCGGCTCATACGCTTTGGCAGCGGGTGCTACCATGGGTTTAGCAGCTTTTTCTGTGTCGCTGCGACCCCAGACTACCGAAGGCGATTTACTAGGCACTTGATCGGCGAGGACGGTAGTCGATTGGCTGGATGGCGGGGCGGGAGTCGTCAGTTTGGCAAGGGCGAAACCGAAACAACCGGCAATAACAGCGGCGAGAGCTGAGGTTTGAAGCTTATTCATTTGGGCGGGCAATGGAATTTCAGGTTGCGTCAAGTGCCGCGGGTGTTTCCGAAAAGATCGACGTGCAATCGATGATTCAGCCGGTATCCATGCGATTTGCACACATCGACCCATTGTTGTTGCCGACGGAGAAGCACGTCGGCGTTGGTCCCCTCCGGCATGATCTGAATGCGATGGGGGAGGATCTCACCGCCGATTGATTCGATCAGCGATTGAATTTCCTGTAGGTCGGAAAGTTCTGACACCACAAATTTCAGCTGATATTCACCGGCCTCGATCCATGCCCGGATGACCTCCGGTTGAAGCCGGGCGTTTTCATGACGCTCGATCCAAGCATTTTCAATCGTGTCCGTCTTTGGCGTTGAGTTGGCGAGCTTGGGGCTTACTGAGGCAAGGTCGCAGGGAATTCCATTCGGTGCCACAGTGCCTGCAGTCTCGATCGTGATGTGAAGTCCGGCCTCGCGGAGAGCGGCGGCGAGGTCGTGCACGCCACGCGCGATCATGGGCTCTCCACCCGTGATGACGGCAAATCGCGACTGGAATTCGAGCACTTGCTTCATCACATCTTCGACGCTTAGGTCGGGCCCCTCGGGATTCCATGAGGCATACGGCGTGTCGCACCAAGCGCAGCGTAAGTTGCACCCGGACGTTCGTACGAAGACACTCGGCACGCCAGTGAGCGCACCCTCGCCTTGGATAGAATAAAAAATTTCCGAGATGCGCATAAACTTGAGCTAATCTACTGGCGACGGTCTTGGTGGAAGTGGAGCCAGTGATCGATACTCGGTGGGATCCGTGACTCCAGCCAACTGGAAGGCTTCGCGCCTCTCGACACAGGTCCCGCATTCGCCGCAATGGACCTCGTCGCCGACGTAGCATGACCATGTTTTGGAATAGTCCACGCCCAGCGAAATGCCGCGCCGGGCGATGTCAGCCTTAGTCATTTGGATGAATGGTCGGAGCAATTCCAACTCCGCATAGGTCCCCAGCCGCATGGCGTCTCCCATCGCCTGCATGAATGCCTCGCGACAATCCGGGTAGATGGCATGGTCGCCGGCGTGCGCGGCAATAACCACTCCCTGCGCTTCCCGGCTTTCGGCAATGCCAGCGGCGATGGCGAGCATGATTCCATTACGGAAAGGCACGACGGTTTTTTTCATCGTTAGTTCTTCGTAGTGCCCTTTCGGGATTTCACCTCCGGACGCGAGCAGGGCGGAGGAAAATTCGTTCCCGATGAAATCAAGCGGTATGGTCACGTGTGGAATGCTCAATCGATCCGCATGCCATCGGGCAAACGGGATCTCCTTGGGATTGTGTTTTGAGCCATAGTCGAACGAAACGGCTGCCGATACCAAATGATGTTCCGCTGCATCATAGAGCGCCGTCACGGAATCCATGCCGCCGCTCAGCAATA
Source organism: Terrimicrobiaceae bacterium (assembly GCA_041689405.1). GTDB lineage: Bacteria > Verrucomicrobiota > Verrucomicrobiia > Chthoniobacterales > JAATET01 > JBDNGG01. The sequence continues at coordinate 7,508 of JBDNGG010000008.1, forward strand.
CCACCACCTTCTTTGATTTCATCTTATTCGAGTATGTCGTAATTTCATGCCAAGAACAACGACAGGTAAAAGAATCACGATAAGAAATCCCGGGAGCCATCGCAGGGCTTCGATAAATACGGCTTCTTGATCGCCACTGTGAGCTCGGAGTGCGGTGAACCCCGCGAAAAGCGCGCCGATCCCGCCATACGCAAGATTAAACAATAGGCCTTTGAAACTCAGGACCGTCGTCCTCAGCGAAGAATCGGTGATCGACGTATTCAAGTAATGCGAAACGAAAAACCCGAGCATCGACATCGAAATTCCAATTGGAATCACGACAACGACTCCCCAGCCATGCAGAAACATCGCCGCGAACCCCAGCCCGGCTATCGCTAATCCCGCGACCCATGCAAAATTTGTTGTGAAAGAAAACCGCGACACCATTTCCTTGGATAGGCGTGGGGTGAAAAATCCAAGTACTGCGAAGGCCGATGCAATCAGCCCGAAAGACGCATCTGGTAATCCGATGAGCCGGTAGTAGTTGCTGTTGACCGTTAAAAACAAGCGAATCGCACAGTCCACAGACAAGCCGGCCAGCATTACAAAAAGTACGGCGCGGCCAGACAGAATCCACCGGGCGGCGCGGAACGTTTGCGTCAAGGTTCCGCGGATGGTTGCGCGGACCCGCGTGCTGCCCGCGTGTGGTTCACGCATTTGCAGTGCAATGACGAGCACCACACACGCATTTGCGAGTGTTAAAAACAAAGGGATCCGCAAAGTGGTTTCTGGACCGAGATCTAGATCCCACCCCACCAGCGCACCCGCAGTATTGACCAAATTTGCATCAAAGACGGCAGCCCCTCCCAGCATCGCCACAAAAAATCCCACCGCCTGCCATCGCATCAGCCGGGCAAGCACCGCAGGCCAATCGGAAGTTTTTCCCGCATCGACCAGCGAATCATATGCCAGCGCCTCGTCAGCACCACTGGCACAGGCCTCGGCCGCTCCACTCAGAATCCGATTCAGGATTAGCACCGGAAACAACCATGCTGAGCCCGCCGGAGCAAATGCGAACAGCAGCATTTCCGCTACCATCAGCCACGCTGCCAGCACGACCATGCGCCGTCGGCCGATTTGGTCCGCCAGGGCACCGGACGGCACTTCAAGACACACGATGGTTACCGCCCAGGCGACGTTGAGCAGAGCGTACTCCGCCAGCGAAAGGCCGAGATCGAGAAAGAGCACCGCCATCACCGGATAGTACCAGCGCGCATTAAAAAGCACGCGGAACGCGATGAAGAGGCGGATATTGTTCATGCGCGCGGACCGACGATCACAGGTCTGCGCGACGAATTTTCCAATGAATTATCAGCGCGGCAAGCACGATCCAAACAGCCGATCCAAGGAGGATTTCATTCCCTTGCAGGGGCGCGATGATTTGGTAGGCACGCCCAACGCGATCCGCAAGCGCAGGCACGGGAAAGGGAGTTAATGATTCGAAAAGACTATCTGGCAGGTATAACAGCGCCCGCGTTTTGACCACGGTCAGAAGCACGATCCACCGCAGCAAGGATTCCAACACAAAAATATACGCCAAGTAAGCCAGCGTCGCGAGGGCGGTCTGGCGGATGAACGCACCAAAAAGCAGGCCGAGCAGGACACAGCCCAGGGCCTGTAGGAAAAATGGCGCTGCATCGTGGAGGGCACCCCAAAGGTTGACGGGCGCTGCGTCAGCAGGCGTATTTATCAGCCATGCCGCCACGATGCACACGACCAGGTAGGTTCCTGTGGCTGCCAGCGCCAGCGTGATCGCAGACACAATTTTCGCGGAGGCAACTTCCCCGCGCTTCATCCCGAAGATCACGCTTTGCCTCAGCGTGCGGTGCGTCCAGTCCGTCGTGATTAAAAACACACCGCACAATCCTAGCAGACTGAAATTCAACCAACTCCCCGCGTATGCAATGAACTCCCACAGCACGGGCGGCACGAAAAGATAGTCCGCCGGCGTCATCGCAAGCGTGTTGCCGATCAGCCTCGCGGCATACGTCACGAGGCCAAAGACGACGAGATACAACGCCACTACGATTCGGATGGTGGCGTTCGGGGCAAAACGCTTCCATTCCAGCGTAAGAAGGTGAAG
>JBDNGG010000009.1:0-16799 GCA_041689405.1 Terrimicrobiaceae bacterium
CAGCCGGAGGTGGTGGGAATGAAGGTGATGTCGCCGGCCCATACCTCGTTGAGTTTGCAGGGAAGGGGTTGGTCAAGTAGGAGATTGGGAGATGGTTTGTCGGCCCTGCCATCGCTGGTCCTCGGGATGTAGGTCTTGGGCAGGGCACTTTCGCTTATAGATCAAGTTGCTGCCGATGCAGAGTGCTTCGGCAATTTGAGTAACCGGCTTCCCTGTGCCGATAAGTTCGACGGATTGGGCTTTGAACTCAGGACTATAACGTTGGCGGGTTTTATCATTCCTGTCGGCTTTTTGTAGAGGTTACCGGTCCAAGAATCTCGCTCACCTCAGCGCGTGGCTTCCGGCATTTGTGGGGAGACTCCAAAGAGTGCCGAAGTGAGAAGCACCAGACCGAGCGCGACAAACGCAAGCGCCGCTTTTTCCCACACACCAAGCTGACTGCCCGAGTGTGCGATGGAGTGGCTTTCGTAGGAGAGATTTGATGTCAGGTCGGTCATGAAATTTCAGGTTTTGCACACAGAGGCACGGAGGACACAGAGGTAAATGGCATGGAAATACAAAGCTCTGTGACCTCTGCGCCTCCGTGTGAGACCTTTTCCGTATTCATATCGCGCACCATCGTCATTATTCCCGCCCACAACGAGGTGGAACGTGTCGGTGCTATCGTGCGCTGTTTGATGGATCGCGGGTTTTCGCATGTGCGTGTCGTGGACAATGGCAGCAGTGACACCACAGCACTGGTTGCCCGGGATGCCGGAGCCGAAGTGCTCCGCACCGAGGAGCACGGCTACGGCCTTGCCTGCTGGGTAGGGTCGCAAAATCTCCCCGCTGACATCGAATGGCTGCTCTACTGCAATGCCGATGCCAGTGATGACTTTGACGCCTACGATGAGTTTGCCCGTCTGGCAGCCAACTACGAATTGATCCTTGGTAGCCGCACGCGCCCCGACGATCAGGCCCACATGACGTCGCCTCAGCGATTCGGAAACCGGCTGGCTCCCGCTCTCATCACGGGTTCTTTGGGGGCATCGCTTCACCGACCTTGGCCCGCAGCGCACCATTCGAGCGGACGCCTTCCGGAAGTTGGACATGCGTGACCGCAGCTTCGGATGGACTGTAGAAATGCAGGTCCGCACTGTCGAAGAATGTCTGTGCATCGCCGAAATTCCGGTCCGCACTTTCCCTCGGCCGGCAGGTCACTTGAAAATCTCCGGTAATCTGCTCGGCAGTGTGCAGGCGGGGACCAGTATTTTAAAAACCATCGCCCGGCTGGCATGGCGCACACCAAGGTCAAAGAGATGAATAATTCCAGAACTTCCTCTATGACCTCCGTGGTTCTGTGCGCGAAAATATTCCGCTCTCGCATTGGATGGAGCATGATACTCGACGACGAAACACTTTCGTGAATAAACCGACCCTTAGGATACTCTCATCTCCATGACCGCCGCCGAATCCGAAACAACCGCCAGTTTCCCTGCCACGTTGCAACGCCACGGGCTCACTCTGCGGCGCGGTGCCACCGAGATCCTCCAGATCAACACCGGCAAACTCTGCAATCTCACGTGCATCCACTGCCACGTGAATGCCGGTCCCAAGCGCAAGGAGATCATCACTCGCGCCACCATTGACCGTATCCTCGGCTGGCTGGCTGGCACTGACATCCACACCGTCGATCTCACCGGTGGTGCTCCCGAGATGATTCCCGACTTCCGTTACCTCATCGAACGGCTACGCGCACTCCCACAGGTGGAAACGATTATTGATCGCTGCAACCTCACGATCCTCAATGAACCCGGCTATCAAGACATGGCCGAATTTCTCGCCCGCCACCGGGTTGCCATTATCGCATCCATGCCCTGCTACAGCCCCGACAACGTCAATCAACAGCGCGGCGACGGAGTTTTCGACTCCAGCATTCTGGGGCTACAAAAGCTCAACGCCCTCGGATACGGGAGCCCCGTCGGGCTGCGGCTGGATTTGGTATATAATCCCAATGGAGATTTCCTGCCGGGCAACCAAGTAGAGCTGGAAGCAGACTACAAACGCGAACTGAAGGGGCACTTCGATATCGAATTCCATCAACTCTTCTGTATCACCAACATGCCCATCGCCCGGTTCAAAAGCTGGCTCAAGAACAATGGTAAACTGGACGCCTACATGGACCTCCTGCGCAACACGTTCAACCTGGGCGCCGTCGAAGGTCTCATGTGCCGCAATACCCTGAGCATCGGCTGGGAGGGCGAGGTGTTCGACTGTGACTTCAACCAGCAACTCGGTATGCAATGGCGAAATGGGCAACCGCAGTTCCTTTGGGACATTGACTCCGCAGGCCTCGCAGACCGCCCCATCGCCATGGCTGACCACTGCTTCGGTTGCACCGCCGGGCAGGGATCGTCCTGCGGAGGTTCGCTCGTCTGATCCAAATCCCCCGCAGGTGCGATTGTGGCTACCGGCCTGTGCTATGGGAACGACACTTAATTACCGCTCTCGTTGCAGTAAGCGAAGCGACGTATTGAAATGCTCACGAGCATTCAGCGACCGTAGGATCCCGCGCTTATCTACAAGCCAAAGTGTGGGAATGGCGTTGATTCCAAGCGACCTCACGAGTTCACCCTCCCACCCCTTGCCATCAAAATGCGTCGGCCATGTGATATTCAATCCTTGCCTCATCGCATCCAATGCCTCGCGATTCTCATCAAGGCTCACGCCAATGAAGACGACATCAGATGCCGGAAGCTTGCGCAATTGGCGAAGGAATCCTTGCATCCACAACACCGAATGAGGGGACTCTGCCGACCAAAAAACCAACGCCACAACTCTCCCTCGAAGGCTCTCAAGTGCTATGCGTCGGCCATCGGTGGTCAAAATCGTGATATCGAGCGGTTTTCCTAACTGGTCCAGGCGGCGAAGATCGTCCGCGATTCGTGCAGTGAGTTCGGGTTCGGAGGTGAGGGACTGCGCTTGGCTGAGCAGGGAACGCATCGTGTCCGGGACGCTGGAGCAAATCGTCGAAGCTTCCACTAAAAGCCTCGCTGCCCGTTTGTCAGAGGGGAAGCGGTTGGCGTAATTTCGAGTCGCTGTCACGACCACGTCACGGTGCTCTGATTCGCGGCCTTCTAAAGTTTGCATCTGCAAGGAAATGCGGCGGAAAGCGGCATCAGCGAGTTGCTTTGATGGAATATTGGGTGTTTTTTCCAGCGCAACCAGATCTTGTAGAGCTTGGCGGACGAGGGCGGGTTTCTCGTTCATACTGCCCTCTGCTGCCATCAGACCTGCCAGGCGAATACGGGCGTCGAAACTCCTGAGATCTTCTGGGTATCCAACCAAAAATGATTCGATGGCTGCACGGTGCTTAGCGAAATGTTGCCGGGCAAACTGCACGGCCTCGTCGCGAGATTTCGGCTGCGAGGGTGGGCCGGAGTCAAGTTTTTCGACAATTGCCCACGCGCTGTCCGCGTTGGCATGCAGGCTACAAGTCGTTAAACTAATGACTGCTATCGTCACAACCCACGAGGAAAAAACGTGGCTCCGAAGCATTGTCAATCGACAGAGTTCTCGGGGAAAAAAAGGCAATTCTCGCTTTTCAGCGATCGTCGTCTAGGAGGGTTTGTGCTCTTGTTTTTCAGCCGCTTCTTTGATCTCAAGCTCATGAGCGGATTTGTGCAGTTCGCGGTCGAATTCGTCTTTGGCTTTGCGAAACTCATTCATGCTCTGGCCGAGACTGCGTGCAAGCTCAGGAAGCCGCTTCGCGCCGAAGAGAATCAAAACGATCATCAAGACCAACAGGATTTCCTGCCAACCCGGCATTCCGAACGCGAAAAGTGATGTCATAGTAATAACGATACACACCTACCAATAAACAGCAAATGAAATCCCGCTTGGCGCTTCCATCAATTGCAGATTGCTTTGCTCAGCTTTCCTACTCCCGCATGAGCGATTCGATGAGCAATGTTGCAAGTTCCTGCGTGGCGTCGTCGAGTGTGGTGAGTAGCTTTTTCAGGCGCTGTGAATTTTCTTTCTCAATCGCGGTTTCCACTTCTGCGACGAGACTTGTGATCCGTTGTCGATCTTCCGCAGGGATATCAGCACCCATGCGATCGAGAGCGGTTTGGATTGCTGGCAGCATCTCTTCCGCTTTGATTCTGGTTTCTGTGAAAATCCGCTCGCTCATATCGGCAAAGGCGTGCTCGACGGAATCACCAACCATCTGCTCAACTGCTTCATCGGAGACTTGGACCGCGCTATCGATTTGGACGATGTGATCCGTGCCTGTCGCGATATCACGTGCGAGCACGTGCAGGATGCCATTGGCGTCGATTTCGAATTGGACGCCCACCCGTGCATGGCCCTTGGGAGCAGGACTGAATTCCAAGTCGAATGCGCCGAGTGGCCAGTTGTCGCGAGCCATCTCACGTTCCCCTTGCAGCACCTTAATTCCCATGGATGTTTGATTTCCAATCGCGTTCGTGAACATCTCACCTTTTTTTATTGGGATGGTTGTATTTCGCGGGATTAACACGTTCATCAGCCCTCCGAACGTCTCTATCCCGAGCGAGAGCGGAGTCACATCGAGCAAGGTCATGTTGCGGACTTGTCCGTCCAGAATCCCGGCTTGGATCACGGCACCCAATGCGACAGCCTCGTCAGGATGCTGAGTGCAATCCGGGGTTTGTCCAAAAATTTCTTCGACGAACTGCTGCACGGTGGGCATCCGGGTTGCTCCACCGACCAGGATCACGCGGTTCAGGTCGGTGAGTTCAATTCCGGAATCAAATACCGCTTGTGCGCAATGGGAGCGGGTTCGCTCAATGATCGGTCGCCAAATCGCTTCGAGGTCCTCCCGGGAAAAGACGATGCCGTCGAGTTGCGCCTGCGGGTCCGACGATAGTGCCTCCCTCAAACTTCGTGCCTCCTCACGGGTGACCGTGCGGCCGAGCCTGGCTGCCAGCCATTCCTTGGTTGCGGAATCCAGGTCGTCCCCGCCGAGGTGGGTGTCGCCGTGTGTCGCTTTGACTTCAAACATCCCCGCGGTGAGCTCCAAGATCGATATATCGAAGGTTCCTCCGCCCAAATCAAAAACCGCCACCTTGGAGTTTTCATCGAGCCGATCCAAGCCGTAGGCCAAGGCTGCAGCTGTCGGTTCGCTCAAGATACGCTCGACCCTGATCCCGGCTAACTCCCCCGCCCGCTTGGTTGCCGAGCGTTGGGCATCATTGAAATAGGCAGGCACCGTGATCACGGCGCGGTCGATTACTGCTTCAGTAGCACGCTCCGCGTCCGCTTTCAGCTTGGCGAGAATGTGTCCTGCAATCTGCTCCGGAAGCAATACTTGACCGTCGATGTCGATCCCTGCCGCGCCATCCGGGCTCGGTTTTACGATATACGGAAAATGATCGATCGACTCCCCGGGACGCAAGCCCATGAGGCGCTTCACCGAGAATACGGTTCGCTCGGGCGCTCCGGTGAGATACGGCGTCGCGTCGCGTCCCACACGCACGCTCCCGTCCGCCGAAAAATTCACCACCGACGGCGTCAGTCGCTCACCGGCCGCATCAGCTATCAGCACGGGAAACCCGGAGTCCATTACGCCGATCAACGAATGCGTCGTTCCTAAATCAATTCCAGCAATCATTGGGAAAATGTAACCATCCGACTTGGAATGCCCAATGAATTCCTCCTGCTTTGACTAAATGAACGATCAATTATATCGTCATTTGTATGCAACTATCGATGCGGACGGATTACGCCTTACGGGCGATGTTTACGCTGGTCGAGGCGGAGGGTGAGGGGCCGATACCTATCGCTGAGCTTGCCCGGCGGAATGATGTTCCGAAACGTTTTCTTGAGCACATCATGCTCGACTTAAAATCGCGGGGATGGGTTTCCAGTGTCACGGGAAAACGTGGTGGTTACCGACTGGCAAAGCCGCCTACCTCCATCACAATGGGAGAAATCGTGCGGCATTTTGATGGATATCTTGCCCCGATCGGATGTGTTTCAGTCTCCGCCTATCGGCCCTGTTCGCAGGAGGCCCGGTGTAGGTTCCGTAGGGTTCTGCTCCGGGCAAGAAATATGGTGGCTCGCCTGATGGATGAATCCACGCTCGCCGATGTGATGCGCGAGGAGCCGGTTTCCGCCTTTGAGGTAAGCCGCATCCAAGGTCTAGACGGTGAGGGGATCTGAATGGAGCTCAGCGGTCGGGGTATTTTTCTTCGGGAGCGGACTGCATGACGTCCACCCAGATCGGAAGTGCTAAGTCAGCGCCGTAGGCATTTTGATAAATTGACCGGGGTTGGTCAAACCCCACCCAGACGCCGCAGGTGAGCGTGGAGTGAAATCCGACGAACCACGCATCGATCGATTCGTTGGTGGTGCCGGTTTTTCCAGCGCCCCATTTTTTGTATCCCAGCGCATGTGACCCTGCTGCTGTGCCTGATGTCATAACATTCGCAAGGATGTTTGTCGTCATGAGCGCTGCTTCGGGATGGATAAAACGGATGCGGCCACGCGTCGATTTGTAGAGCACCTTTCCGTTAGAGTCTTTGATTTCGGAAATCAGATAGGGCTGGAGACGAATGCCGCCGGTGGCGAATGCGGTGTAGGCGGACGTGAGGTCTTTGAGAGTGGATTCAAATGCGCCAAGGGCCAGCGATGGTAGCGGATCCGGGTCGCTGGCGATGCCCGCTCGAGTCAGCAAATCAGCCATATTCACCAGCCCGACCCGCAGTCCCACGCGGACCGCTGCGAGATTGCGCGACCGGATCAGCGCATCGGATGCGGTCACTGATACTGAGTATTTTCCGTCGGAATTGACCGGATCATACGGTTTGTAACCGCGCGGCATTTCTTGGCGGTCCAACCGCTGATCGGACACGCGGTCGTTGGGCTGCAGTCCGCCTTCGAATGCGCGGGCGAAGATAAATGGTTTCGCTGTCGAGCCGACCTGCCGCCTCGCGTAAATGGCACGATTAAATCGGCTGTCCTTGTAATCCCGCCCGCCAACGATGGCAGCGATTCCTCCCGTCCGGTTGTCAATGGCGACGATTGCCCCCTGTAAATACGGGGTGGCGAGCGCCGATGCAGGCGTTGGCACGGACATTTTCGGGTGAGGATAGCCGGGCCGCTCCTCAATCTTTGCGAGGCGGCGTTTGAGCGAGTTTTCTGCAGCCGATTGTAATGCGGGGTCGATGGTCGTAAAAATTTGGAGCCCGCCGCCCGTTAATTGCTCGCGGTCGAGGACGAGGTCTAGTTCCCGCTCGACGGTTTCCATTGCCCAGTTTTGTTGATACGACTGCTTCCCCTTCGGCGCGAGTTTCACTTTTTCCTCCAGGGCGTCTTGAAGCCGGTCGGCATCGATCATTCCGATCTCGTGCATTCGGCCAAGGACGATATTGCGTTGTTTTATGGCACCGTCGAAATCGCTGAATGGATTCAATCGACTGGGACTGCGAATCAACCCCGCCATCAATGCGGACTCCGAGAGCGAGAGCCGCGACGCGGGTTTCCCGAAATACGTCCGGCTGGCTGTTTCGATGCCGTAACATCCGGCTCCGAAATAAATCCGATTGATGTATGCGTCGAGAATCTGCTCTTTCGTCAACTCGGTTTCGATGCGAAATGCCAGCGCGGCCTCGATCAATTTTCGCCCATAGTTCCGCCCTCCGAGCGGGAAGCTATTTCGCGCCAATTGCTGCGTGATGGTTGAACCACCTTGGCGAATGCCGCCAAAAAACAAATTCCTTACGGCGGCACGCGTGATTCCGATCGGGTCCACCCCGCGATGGCTGTAAAACCGGGTGTCTTCGCGCGTGATCAACGCGTTCACGAAGTCATTCGATATCTTATCAAATGGTGCCACGACACGATTCTCTCCCGCCAGCCGACTATAGAATTCTCCTTCGACATCCAAAACTACCGAGCGCTCGGGCAGGTCTTGGATCTGATCCAGATTAAATGTCAGCGCCCATAAATAGAAGCCCCCGGCGACGATCGCCCACAGGATGAGCGCGGCGACGGCGAGCTTGAAGAAGATTTTTCTCCAGGGATGGCGTTTCGCTCGTGACCGACGCTTACGGGCAGCCGATTGCTTCCGCTTTTTTCGAACGGTTGCACGAAGTTTCTGAATCTGTGATAAAAACGCCACGGAGTGCCGCAAGCTATGCGGATCCCCGTGCAAACGCGAGCATCCAAAATCGATTGAAAATCCAAATCCTATCCTTGTTTCCCGGCATCTGCGAAGGTGTAATGGGCGAAAGCATCCTTCGCCGGGCCCGCGACCGGAGTCTCGTCGAGGTAGAGTCCATCGACCTCCGGCAATGGGCCAAGGGGAAACATCGAGTCACCGACGATATGCCCTATGGCGGTGGACCAGGGATGGTTATGAAAGTGGAGCCAATCTACGATGCGTTAAATGCACTCCGGACGCCGAATGCGCGCATCGTGCTGATGTCTCCACAAGGGCGTGTATTTGACCAGAAGCTCGCCCGTGAGGCGTCCCAATGGGAACACTTGATCATCGTCTGCGGCCATTACGAGGGAATCGATCAACGGGTTGCAGACCACCTCATCACCGATGAATGGTCGATCGGCGATTATGTGCTAACCAATGGAGCCCTCGCTGCCATGGTGGTTACGGATGCGATTGTCCGGCTCGTCCCGGGGGTGCTGGGTGACGCAGAATCAGCCGTGCAGGATTCTTTTTCCTCGCAGCTGCTGGACCACCCGCACTACACGCGCCCGGAAAGTTTCGAGGGAATGGATGTGCCGCCAATACTCCTTTCCGGAAATCATGCCGCCATTGCCCATTGGCGTGAATCCGAGGCACGGCGACTCACGAAAGCACGTCGGCCGGATTTGCTGGAATAGGTTTGACTGGTGGTTAGGCCGTGCGGCGTTTGAGCTTCCGCATCACGGCGGACACGGCGTCTTGCATCGACTCGACTTTCAAGAGAAGACATGCCACGGCGTAGACAAGGCCGCCAGCGGCAATCGTGACGAAGAGGCTGAGAAGCCGGATCGAGAACGAAGATTCGACCAGCCAAACCTGGCCCCATGTCCATGCAGCCCAGCAGATCGCCCCAAGCAAAGATGCTGCCACCCCACATCGCAGGACCGACGAAACAAACTTCACCGATTCGAGCGTGCCCGCGACGCGTTGCATCAGCAGATAGAGGATTATGAAGTTCAGACTTGCTGACACCGCTGTCGATAATGCGAGACCGCTGTGACCAAAATTCAAGCGGAAGATGAGGAACCAATTCAAGCCGATGTTTAACGCGATACTGCCAAAGCTTACAAGCATCGGTGTCCATTTCCGATCGATAGCGTAGAAGGCTGGAGATAGCACCTTGATGCAGGAATACGCCACCAGCCCCATGGCGTAGTATTGCAGCGCGAATCCGGTTTGCATGGAATCAAACGCAAGGAATTCCCCGCGTTCGTAGATCACGCTGATGATGGGTCGGGCGAGGAAGTAGAGTCCCACCGCCGATGGCAGCGTTAAAAATACTGCCAGTCGCATTGCCTTTCCCAGAGTTGGACCAAACGCGCTGCGATCCACGCTCGCCGCAATGCGCGATACCACCGGAAGCGTGATCGTGGCGACAGCGACCCCAAATACGCCAATCGGCAACTGCATGAGCCGAAAGGCATTATTTAACCATGCCACCGCACTCGGGCCGCCATCGGTAAGCGTTGCAAAGCTGGTATTCACTAACACGTTCACCTGCACCGCGCTGGCAGCAATCACGGACGGGATCATCAAGGTAAGAATCTGCCGGACCCCGCGATCCCGCCAGCCGAAGTCCAATCGGAAGACAAATCCCGTCTTGTAGAGGCTCGGAATTTGAATCGCGAATTGCATCAGCCCACCCAAGAGCGTGCCAATGGACAACCCGATCAACGCTTTTGACCCAAAAGAGGGATCGAGCCACCAGCCAATCGCAGCACCTCCCACAATCGAACCGATATTAAAGAAACTCGATGCCATGGCTGGAACGCCAAAGACATTGCGTGAATTGAGCATTCCCATCGCCAGCGCGGCCAGTGACACCAGCAGAATAAACGGAAACATGATCCGCGTGAGGAGCACGGTCAGCTCGCGGAATTCCGGTGCAAAACCGGCAGCAAGCACCCCGATGAGCGGTTCCGCAAAAATGATCCCTACCAGCGTGATGGCGCTCATGAAAACTACCGTCAGAGTCATCATTTTTCGTGCTAGATCCCAAGCCCCATCCGGACCCTCGGTCTCGATCTTTTTCGAGAACACAGTCACAAATGCCGTGGAAAGCGCTCCTTCGGCAAAAAGATCCCGCAGTAGGTTGGGGGCACGAAACGCCACTATGAAGATTCCGAGCCACTGGGTGCCAAATAGCGCGCTGAACAATACCTCGCGGATCAGCCCGAGCACGCGGCTACACATCACTGCCAGCGCAATGACGCCCGATGCTCGCGTGTTTAGTTTGTGGTCACTCATGGGCAGACGCTTTATACAGCCGCTCCATGATTGCGATCTCGATTCCATCCCCAAGCACAGGAATCGCAAGTATCCGCTCCAATTCGCTTGCATCCAATCGCCGCATAGCAGCAAAAAGATGCGTTGCCATTTCCACAGGATCACCAGACGCTGACAATACTTCGACGGAGGAAAACCCGGCACTCAGGCTATCGTTCGGCCTCGGCAACAAAAGCCCGCAACCGACCCTGGCGGTCATATTCATTTCCGCCACTGCAGCAACCGACAGCACTTCCATCGGGGTCCTTGGGGCGTAGTGGCTTTTCATTGAACCAGGGGTGACTGGCGTGTTCGAGGCCGGAGACTGCACCTCACCATACAAGCCAAGCGCCTCGCTGGAGATCGGGCCGCTGCGGAGGATCTGGATTTTGTTTTCAACGATTTGAATAATCGTGGATTCGATCCCGTGTGCGCACGGCCCACCATCCACGACAAGCGGTATACGTGATCCAAGCTCCTGCATGACGTGCTCTGCGCTCGTTGGACTGATGCGCCCAAAACGGTTGGCACTTGGCGCGGCCAGCGGCCCGCCAAAAGCACCGATAATCGATGCAAAAACCGGATGCGCGCTCATGCGGACTGCCACCGTATTCTGTCCGCCGGTCACGATATCGGGCACGGTTTGATTGCGAGGAATGACAATAGTAAGCGGGCCCGGCCAAAATGCCGCCGCGAGACGGTCAACCAGGAGATTGGTCACGCCGAGACGTGTGATCCAGGAAATATCAGGCACGTGAACGATCAACGGGTCCGCCAGTGGTCGGCCCTTGGCTTCAAAGATCCGGGCGCAGGCCATGGGATTGAGTGCGTCGGCAGCCAGCCCATACACGGTCTCTGTGGGCAATCCGACGATCCCGCCTTCGCGGAGAATTTGCACGGCGGCGGATGCCGAATCCAGTGAGGATTCCTCGCCCGTCATTGGGAAGGTTAGGGTTTCCATTGAGGTGGTTTGACCAAAGGGACGTCTGTCAGTCGAGCTTGCTTGCCAAGGCATCCGCCGTTTGTTTCTTGCGGAATTTGCGTAGCGCATTTGCGATAGTCGCATCACCCGGAGCCAGCATGGCTACGGCAAACAGCGCGGCATTTTTTGCTCCGGCAATTCCAATAGCAAACGTCGCCACCGGAACTCCGGCCGGCATCTGCACAATGGACAGCAGCGAATCCACCCCGCGCAGCACCCGGCTCTCGACCGGCACTCCGAGGATCGGCACCTGCGTGTGTGCTGCCAGCATGCCGGGAAGATGAGCTGCTCCGCCAGCTCCGGCGATGATTGCGCGGAGGCCGCGTTTTTCGGCGCTCTTGGCATAGCGCACCAGGAGATCGGGCGTGCGGTGCGCTGATATAACCCTGCGCTCGTGTGGCACGCCAATTGCTTCCAAGACCTCACATGTGGCCCGCATCGTCTCCCAATCGGAATTGCTTCCCATCACTACTCCTACTATCGGCGTTTGTTTCATTGGCATTCCTATATTCTCAATTGCACAAATATTGTAGCGAATAACCCGTTGACGAAAAATCTTTGATATCCATAATTATCAAAACAAACAAATCGCACTAGGATTTGTAAACATCCGTATCCTATGGCGCGAGGCACAGTGAAGTGGTTTAATGAGAAGAAAGGATTTGGCTTTATCGTCGATCCTTCCGTCGGTTCGGACATTTTTGTCCATTACTCGGAAATTCAAATCAACGGATTTCGCACGCTGAAGGAAGGCGATGTCGTGGAATACGAACTCTTTGAGGACGAAAAAGGTTCGCGTGCTCGCAACGTCTCGCGCTTAGATTAAGGGTGTGCTCCCAAATATTGTTCTCATTGGATTCATGGGCTGCGGAAAATCTTCCGTTGGCCGCCGTCTTGCCCACCTCACTGGTCATCGATTTGTTGATACTGACGACTTGATCATCGAGAAATCGGGAATGCCGATTCCTGCCTTGTTCGCGGAGCAACGGGAGGATGGTTTTCGGCAAATCGAGTCGCAGGTTCTTGCTGATCTCATCGGTGTGTGTGGCATTGTTTTGGCGACGGGCGGCGGGATTGTGACGCGCCCGCAGAATCTTCCGGTCTTGCACGACGTGGGCATCGTTGGATGGCTGGATTCGGATCCAGACTTACTTTTTGAGCGTGTGTCCCGCAATCAGCGTCGGCCATTGCTCCAGACCGGGGACCCTCGTGCGACGTTTGATCAACTACTGGCATCGCGGTTGGAACTCTATGAATCGGCCTCCGATTTCCGCGTGGATTCCTCCGGTCGCACGCATGATGAGGCGGCGCGGGACATTCTTGATGAATCGATGCGCGCTCAGGCTCGGAGGCAGCAGGTTTGACCTGTCACAATCCCTGTGAGATGCAAATCCGATTGGAAGTTGACGCGCATTCTAGGGCACGATTTACTGGTTTCGGTTCAAAAATTCGGAACCAAACAAAAACAAAATTATGGCAAAAATCGGTATTAATGGATTCGGGCGTATTGGAAGATTGGTCTTCCGTGCAATCGCAGAGCAAGGGTTATTGGGGAACGATGTGGAAGTCGTTGCGGTCAATGACCTCGTGCCCGCAGACAACCTCGCATACCTTCTCAAATACGACTCAATTCAAGGGAAATTCTCCGGGGATGTTTCGAGCGCTAAATCCGATCCTTCGTTGGAAGAGGATGATCTCCTTATTGTGAATGGTCAGACGATCAAATGTCTCGCCGTGCGCGAAGGCCCTGCAGCACTGCCTTGGGGCGAACTGGGTGTCGACATCGTTCTCGAGTGTACTGGTTTGTTTACCGACGCGGCCAAGGCTAAAGGCCACATCGAAGCGGGAGCAAAAAAAGTTATTATCTCCGCGCCTGCCAAGGGCGAGGACATCACGCTTGTCCTGGGTGTGAACCACGAAAAATACGACGCCGAGAAACACCACATCATTTCGAACGCGAGCTGCACGACCAATTGTCTGGCGCCCATTGTTCACGTGCTCCTGAAGGAAGGATTTGGCATCGAAGAAGGACTCATGACCACGGTCCACAGCTACACCGCCACCCAAAAGACAGTTGACGGACCATCCCAAAAAGATTGGAAGGGAGGTCGCTCTGCAGGGATCAATATCATTCCATCCACAACTGGTGCCGCCAGGGCCGTCGCGCTGGTTTGTCCCGAAGTGAAAGGCAAGCTCACTGGCATGTCGTTCCGCGTTCCGACACCCACCGTGTCCGTCGTTGATCTCACGGTGAAGACCGTGAAGGAAACCTCCTACGCCGAGATCTGTGCTGCGATGAAAAATGCTTCCGAGACTTACTTGAAAGGAATCCTCGGATACACGTCCGACGAGGTCGTCTCCAGTGATTTTATCCACGACACACGGTCCAGTATTTTTGACGCGGGCTCCGGGATCGAACTCAATAGCAAGTTCTTCAAACTCGTGAGCTGGTACGACAACGAATGGGGCTACAGCAACCGCTGCGTGGACCTGCTCAAGCTCGTTATTGCCTAATTGAAAATGCATCCCTTGCGGCTAAGCCAGTAACCCGGTCGCAAGGGAGGTTTTCGTTTCATTCATCGGGAGGAGGAGATTATTGTCCCCGATGCCGCATTCACCACAGCAAGATCTAAATGAAAAAGTCTCTTCGTGACATGGACGTCACCGGCAAACGCTGCCTGATCCGCGTGGATTTTAATGTCCCGCAGGACAAGGCGACCGGTGCAATTACCAATCCGCAACGCATCAGCGCCGCGCTTCCCACGATCAATCGCGTCCTTGATAATGGCGGATCGGTTATCCTGATGAGCCATCTGGGACGCCCGAATGGGCAGGTCACACCGAAGTTTTCTCTCCAGCCAGTCGCGGATAAACTTTCTGAACTCCTCGGCAAACCGGTCCAATTTTTAGATGGCTGCACCGGACCCGAAGTCGAAGCAGCCTGCGCGGCGGCCCAACCGGGTGATGTTATTTTGCTGGAAAATCTGCGCTTCCACATCGAGGAAGAAGGCAAGCGCAAGAATGACGATGGATCATCTGAAAAAGCCTCGCCCGACGCGGTGGCCGCCTTCCGTGAGAGCCTTACCAAGCTCGGCGACATCTATGTAAATGATGCCTTTGGTGCTGCCCATCGCGCGCATTCGTCGGTGGTTGGTATTGATCTTCCTGAAAAAGTAGCCGGTTTCTTGATGGAAAAAGAACTTTCCGCCTTTGCGGCAGTCATCGACGACCCGCAGCGCCCCTTGCTTGCAATTCTCGGTGGAGCAAAGATCGCGGATAAGATCCCGCTCATCAATAACCTGCTCGATAAGGCTGACGAAATTATCGTCGGCGGCGGCATGGCATTCACGTTCCTGAAGATCATCAACGGGATGAAAATCGGTGATAGTTTGTTTGATGCCGACGGGGCAAAACTTGTCCCCGAGCTCATGGAAAAAGCCAAGGCGAAGGGCGTAAAGATTCATCTTCCCGTGGATTTCACGACAGCCAGTAAATTCGCCGCAGACGCGGAAACAGGGGTGGTCTTGGCGTCCGACGGCATTCCTGATGGCTGGATGGGACTCGATATGGGGCCTCAAACGGCAGAGGTCTTCGCGAAAATTATCGCTGGCGCAAAGACCATCATTTGGAACGGCCCTCCCGGTGTTTTTGAATTTGAAAATTTTTCGGCAGGGACTAAGGCGATGGCCGCAGCGATTGCCAAGGCAACGGATGCTGGTGCGACCACGGTGGTGGGAGGTGGAGACACCGCGACCGCAGCCAAGAAGTTCGGCATCGTCGACCATGTTACCCACGTCTCCACCGGAGGCGGAGCCTCGCTTGAGCTCCTTGAGGGTAAACAACTCCCCGGTGTTGCCACGCTCTCCGAGGCCGCCTGACAGTTTCCATCACGCCAAAAACCTAGATCTAAAATACATACCATCCCATGCGTAAAAAAATCATCGCCGCCAATTGGAAGATGAACATGACCGTCGCCGAGGCGGAAAGTTTTCTCAAAGATTTTCGTCCCGAAGTGGAAGAAGTGAATGGTGTTGAAATTATCATTGCCCCGCCATTTACCGCTCTGCCGAAGCTTTCTGAATTGCTTGGCGGATCGCAGCGTATCCGCCTTGGAGCGCAGAACATGTATTCGGAGCGCTCCGGTTCCTTCACAGGTGAAATCAGCGCAGCCATGTTGCGTGATTTGTATGTGCGCTATGTGATTGTTGGTCACAGCGAACGCCGCCAAATCTTTGGTGAGACGGATGAGGTCATTAACAAAAAAGTCGTGGCCGCCCTGGCGTCTGAGCTGCGGCCCATCCTATGTGTCGGCGAGACGCTGGAAGAACGTGAAGCGGGTCACGAAAAGGAAGTGCTCGATAAACAACTGCGTGGATCGCTTGCAAACGTCACTGCCGAACAACTTCCAGACGTGGTAATCGCTTACGAGCCTGTATGGGCAATCGGCACCGGAAAAACAGCGTCCAGCGAACAAGCCCAGGAATGCCATGCGCACGTGCGTCAAGTTCTTGAGGAACTCTCCGACCGGGCCACGGCTGAGAAAGTGCAGATCCAATACGGCGGAAGCGTCAAGCCGGGCAATGCGGTTGAGCTTATGAGTCAGCCAGACATCGATGGTGCACTGGTCGGGGGTGCTGCCCTCGAACCTCGTAGTTTTGCGGAGATTGTCCGCGCGGGCGCCCGCCCGTCCTGACTCAAAATGTTCGAAGTCGCTCCAAGACGGGTCCTCGATTCTTGATGCTGTGGTGGGTGTGGATTTCGACTCACTCAGCGGATCCTTTGACGGCTTGCGGCGCGCCACCGGCAAGCCCCCGCGCAATGCACAGGCGAAGCGGGTGTTTCAAGTGGCGCAGATTATTTCTCCGCTCGGTCCAATCCTGGTGGCCGGGGATGAAGCCGCTGTGCATTTGGTCGAATTCTGGGATCGGCGGATGTTAGAAGCTCAGTTTTCCGGGCTTGAAAAACGCTGGGATGTCGTGTTTTTCCCGGGAGAAACGGGCCCGATTCGACAGATGCGTGAAGAACTGAATGCATACTTTTCCGGCGATCTGCGGACGTTCACCACGCCGATGCTCCATGCCGGAAGTGAGCACCAAGAACAAGTGTGGCGGGCGATCTTGGACGTTCCCTATGGTGAGACATGGAGCTATGGCAAATTGGCAGCACGCGTTGGACGCCCCACCGCCGTGCGATCCGTAGCTCGGGCGGCGGGTGAAAATCGCATGGCAATTGTGCTGCCCTGTCACCGCATCATCGGTGCAGATGGCCGACTCACCGGTTACGCAGGGGGTCTCTGGCGGAAGCGGTTTCTTCTGAGCCACGAAG
>JBDNGG010000010.1:0-1865 GCA_041689405.1 Terrimicrobiaceae bacterium
CGCCGCGCCGGGCGACGGCTTGATCACCCGCTTCCTTAAAGGCCGCCGAGACGGGGTTCAAGGACCCGCCGGGGGTGATCCCGTCGTCGGCCAAGCGGCTCAGGAAGCGGCAGGAAGATAAGTCGGAGGTGTATCCGGCAATGCTCCGTCCGGGTCACGGCAGTCGCGCTGGCGAAAATTGGTCGTTTCTTTGCTTCTGGAGGGATTCTTAGCAACGGGGCACGGATTCTTTCTCCTCGTGAGGCCCGTATTATTGTGGGGCTGATGACAACGGGTGGTCTCTATGATGGAACCGGG
The DNA here is from genome assembly GCA_041689405.1 of Terrimicrobiaceae bacterium. Lineage (GTDB taxonomy): Bacteria > Verrucomicrobiota > Verrucomicrobiia > Chthoniobacterales > JAATET01 > JBDNGG01. The sequence continues at coordinate 298 of JBDNGG010000010.1, forward strand.
GCCTACATGGTCGACGTGGGAGTTCCAACCAGATCGGGTGTGGGAGGAGGGCTTCTCTCCGCTTATTCCGGAATGGGCGGAATAGGAACCTTTTCGCCACCGCTGGATTCGATCGGAAACAGCGTTGCCGGTCAGCGGATGATGAAGGATCTTTCGGAAAAATTCGGTTTGGACATTCTTATGCCGACCATGCGAATCAATAAATTGATGTGATCCTGGAGACGGTCTTGATTGCCCGCGCAGAGTCGCCCTGATTTTTTTGGTCAGCACGGCAGCCTGACGAGTCGCAGGCTGGGCCGTCGGCCGATAGAATGTCCCGGATCCCTTTGGTCGCCCACAGCATGGAGGGTTGGTTTCGCGCTCGGCAATCCTCCGGGGCTAAAGGGTCGCCGCCCCGCCAGGGATCAACCCGCCAACTTATTGGCTTTGTCTTCTCGCTGCGGCACGTAGCGTATGACGAGCCAGAGGGTCAGGGCCCCAAGGCCAGCGCTAAACCACATGGCGATTTGCAAGCCGTCGAGGTAAGCCCAATTCACAAATTCTGCCAATTCGCCCAGCTTGGTGATGCCGTGGTTCTGGAGGTGGAGTTGGTCGATGTTTTGCGCCCCGGTCAGGACTCCTTCGACCTGCAGCTTGTCGATTGCGTCAAGAGTCACGCCCTTGTCAGCCAATATCTGTTGGAGACGGAATTTGCTAACCGCCGTAAAGATGGCGGTGTTTACCGCCAGCAATACGGCGGAACCCGCCAGTTGGCACATGAAGATGAGGCCGCTGGCCAGACTGGCTTTTTCGATTCCAACGGTTTCAATGGCGCGGTTGCTGACGGTGGGAATGACAGCTCCCACCCCGATCCCGAGGAGAATCAGGAGAGCGTTGAAAGTCAGCCAAGTGGCCCCGGGGCCAGTGATCCCCAGCAGGACGGAGGCGACTGAGGCAGAAACGAGTCCCGCAACAAGTAGGCCGCGGGTTCCGAGCCAAGCCGAAAGTGGGCCGCAGAAGTAGGCCACTACGCCATAGGAAAGCATGAACGATACGACCCGCAGACCCGCCATCATCGGGTCATCTCCCAAGAACTTCATCGCGTACTGGGTGAAGTAGAGCAGGACGATAAAAAACAACTGGCAGATCACCATGGCGGCGATGCAGAGGGTTCGGAACTCAGGGGAACGCATCAGATCTAAAGGCACCAACGGCTCCGGGCACCGTTTTTCCAAAAACGGGAATGAAATCAGCAGGCCCAAGGCGAGCACGGTCAGACCGATGATTTTGGGACTGCCCCAACCCCAGGACTGGAATTGATAGACGACAATCATTAGGGAGACTAACCCCACCGTGAGGACCATCATGCCAAGGTAATCATTGCGAGGCGGATCGCCTTTGTGCTTCTCATCCCGGCCCACTTTCCAAAGCGTGAGCAACATGGTCGCAGCCGCGATCGGCACGTTGATCCATAACACCCAGCGCCAGGAAAACCATTGGGTCAGGGCGCCGCCGACCACTGGTCCGATGGCATTGCCCAGCGAGCAGGTGCCGAGAATGAGGCCGAGCGCAAAAGCACGGTTGGAATC
>JBDNGG010000011.1:0-5893 GCA_041689405.1 Terrimicrobiaceae bacterium
AATCGCTCCCCGACGACACCATGCTCGTCTGCGAATCCAGTGGCGGCTACGAGGCCACCCTCATCACCCAGGCCCACTCTCAGCGTCGTCCCATTGCCCGCATCAATGCCCGCCAAGTCCGAGACTTTGCCAAAGCTAAAGACCGCCTCGCCAAGACCGCCTCGCCAAGACCGACACCCTTGATGCGCGAATCATCACTGAGTTTGCCCAGGCTTTCCATCCCGCCCTTCTGTGCCCCGCCGATCCGCTCCAAATCGAGCTCTTCGCCCTTGTCAAACTCCGCAGCCACATCCTCAACCAGATTACCCCAAACAATAATCTCCAAGAAACCTTGAGCAACAAAAACATCCTACGCATCCTCGCCAGCACCGTGGCCGCGCTCAAAAAACAAGAAGTGAAAATCCGCAGTCTCATTGTTGCCACAATCAAACGCTCTCCCTCACTCACTTCTAACGTCAACCGCCTTCAGGAAGTCCAAGGCATCGGCCTCGTCACCGCATTTTCCCTCCTCTCCTACATGCCCGAACTCGGAACCCTCGCCGACACCCAAGCTGCTTCCCTCGCCGGCGTCGGCCCCTTCATCCACGATAGCGGTCAGTTCCGCGGCCAACGCCACATCCGCGGCGGGCGCTCTCACCTCCGCTCAGCCCTTTACATGGCCGCGCTCGTCGCCTCACGCCACAACCCCATTCTCAAACCTCTTTATCAACGCCTCCTCGCAGCCGGGAAACCCAAAAAACTCGCCCTCACCGTCCTCATGCGCAAACTCATCCTCCTCGCCAACCGCATCTTAAAAAATCCCTCTTTTTCCCTTGCAACCTAAGACAGTTGCTGACCCCTTATTCTTATGTAGGAAAACCACTGCGCGCTGCACTTTCTAAGTTCTATCTAAACTTTCTAGTCCCCAAGATGATGATTCTCCCAGCAATCCGAAATATCAAACCCCTTTTCCCCGCTTTCTGGTCAAGCCCAACGGTTGCTTCAGGAGGCTACGGCCAAAATCAAACTCCTACCAGTGAACCCTCTTTTCTGTGCCCCGGGGTCTGGCTCAACGACTGTTTTAGAAGCTTACAGCCAAAAGCAAATTCCTGGTAGTTCTTATTCCATCACGACTTTCAATGACTCCTGAATCATTCGCGCTAAGAACCGTGGCACCCAATATATTTGATGCCTACGCCCATCCGAATATTTTGCTCTATCTAGTCCTGGGCAATCTTTTGTCTTCTGAGCTTTGGCGGGTATCTGAAAAAATTCAAAATCGAGTTCTAGCTGAGTCCGGGCAAACGGTAGCAGATCCCTCAACGCTAATCAGTGCAATACAAGAGCAAATCAATCGCAGCTTCACGCATTTGCATATTGCTCAAGTCAAGCAAGTATATGGTGAGATCGACCTCGTCGCAGAGCGAGCTCGGCTGGGTGAGGAAATAGTCGACGCAGCATTACTGCAAATTATGAGCCACTTTGAGTTGTGCATCGCCAAGGGGTATATTCCTGAACAGGCGCTGCGTCCCGCGCTTGAAGGAATTCAGGTAGGGCAATTTCCAGCTTATTTTTATAGTAATTTCGATTTAGTACGAGCAAATCGCAAGTTACTTGGCAGTGGTCGTTCGGCTCCCCTTGGGTTGACATCGTGCGTCGATGAAACGGCAATATTTGCTGCACTGGCCATGACACTACCTGCGGGAACGATCAAAAACGTGGTGGCCTTAACCAGCCCCAATCATACGACTGCATTCGGTTGGAATCATGATGGAACACCTTGGTGGTTTTATGGCAAAAATAAACTCTATTTCGCCCATGACTGGCAGCACAGTGTGCAAGAAAATGCGGGGGGCAACGCACAATTAGCGTTTAACCAGGTTATGAATGATATGGGGCGGATCATTTCCGTAGCGGGCACGTTTGATTTTAAAACCGGGCAAACCAACCTTATTGAGACCCATATCGATGAGATTGCTGAAAAAATGGACGAGCTGTTTGGCGTTCGGTTGCACCAGCTGCAGGCAGGTTTGAACCGTCCCAGAATACCCATGCCTGAAGACCCCCTTACACCCTACTTGAGATCATTATTGAGTAGTCAGAACATCGGCGTTGTGCAGAAAACGTTAGAAGAGAGCCAAGATCCTGCGTGTGAGATCGTGCTCTATTCATACCGTTCACTCAATGTAAGAAACCCCTGTCTATACTTAAAAGCGGCGCGCAATCAACCTAACAGCAAAGCGCTAGCAAAAACCTTGTCAACAGTTGAGCAGGTGCTGGCCGTTGTGCGCGGGATAGTGGGGCGCGATTCCGTATTTCAAGACAGAAGCCGCATCGCCATGCCAGATGAAACACTGCGCTTTGGTACTGGCAGTGACCGAGACAAGGCATTACTGCTTCACGTGTTACTAGAGCATTTGCCTAAATCTCCCGCAGCTGCGGCTGGCGTTGTTTCAATCTTAATGAGCAAGACCAGTTATGTGTGCTTTGGTGCTAGCACCATTGAGCTGCCAAGTCTGCAAGAGGTGGTTTTGCCTAACGAGCCTATTGTGTTTAGATTAGGAGACTAAAACCCAAATGATGAAACCACACATTTTGGTTCGTGAAAAGCCCATCGTATTTTGCATTGGGCTGATGGCGTTTACGTTTCAGTTTGATGCAATGCTCATAACTGTCGCTTTGCCAGATATGGCACGTGAACTTAATGTGTCTATTGGCACCATTTCCTGGGTGCTTTTACTTTATTTGATTGCCGCAACGGCTGTCTTTGTTCCGGCTGGTAAGGTGGCCGATCGGTTCGGTTTACGAGCAGTAAGCCTGGCAGGCTGTATCGTTGGTGCAGTCGGAACCCTGCTCTGCGGTCTAGCTACCAACCTTGAGTGGTTGTATTTCGGCCGCCTTATTCAGGGAGCAGGGTGTGGTGCAATGGTCGCAACAGGCTATGCTATGATGCCTACATGGGTGAGCCACACCAGAACTGGCTGGGGTTACGGGGTGCAATCACTTGGGGCGGGTGTGGGCATGATGGCGGGTTTACCAGTGGGTGGCCTCCTGTCTCACTATTTGGCTTGGCAATCGATATTTCTTGCAACATTACCCTTATTTTTGCTACTTACTTGGTTTGCGTGGCGAGTGATTCCAGATGCCTCACATCAAACCTTGGTGAGCAATAAACCAATTAATTGGACAATCACCGGTTTTTTCACATGTGTCATGACAGCATCTGTCTTTGTTCTAAGTTTTGGTTCAGTATTTGGCTGGCTTTCACCGCCCATCACTTTTTCCTTAGCGGCCATTTTATTTATGGTTTTGGCAATGTGCTTGTGCGCTCGTCAAGGTCAGGTTTTATTTTCAGGAGCACTTTTTCATTCTAAGTCGATGGTGCTTGCATTGGGAGCACTGTTCATTTTTGCGGCTTTGGTTGGCGGGATGCGGTTCACATTGCCTTTCTACTTGGAAATTGCTTGCGGGTTTGGCATTCTCTTGGCGAGTGCCTTAATGTTAGCCTATCCCATTGGTTATGCACCAGTGAGTTTTGTAGCGGGTCAATTGGCAGATCGATGGGGATCACGAAGGATCATTCTTGCCGGTGCAACGCTGACCGCAATCACTTCTTTGGTTTACGCCCCTATCAGCCCGCTGCACAACGTGTGGTTAGCTGGTTTGTTTGTCTTGATATTTGGTATGTGCACTGGGCTTAATTTTGCGCCAAGTAATCGCTTTATCATGAGCACTGTGCCTATCACTATGCGCGGCGAAGCTGGTGGCTTATTGTCGGTGGTTTTTAATTTAGGTACTTTAGTTGGTGTTGTGCTGTTCGAACAGTCATTAGGATGGAATTCCACATTTGCTTTACAGGTAATGAACGTAACAGATAACCACCCAGTTGTTCTTCAAGCGGTAATCGACACGCAGTTCTCTAAAAACTTTATTTTGCCTGCTGTGCTTTCAGCGGTGATTGCACTGCTTATATATAAAATACGTGAACCCGAAACATCGACATAATTTTTTCGGAGTCTTCGCTGTTTCTCGAAAAAGGGGTCTGTTTTGCTATTTCACATTCATAGTTCCGGCTGGTATATAGCGCTTGCCAAGGTGCTTGGGGAGTCGCCGTGAAGTCGTGCGGCGATCCAGGCCCCCGTCATGATTGTTTCTTCCCGGAATCTTCGTGCGATTGCAGCGTTCACAGGATGCCTCTTTTTTATGGTCTCTAACTCCTTGAGCTTACATTTCGGTTCTTCGCTGTTGACCATGAACAAGATTTGCGGTGCTATTCTGGCATCGCCGGATATCTTGGTGCGATGACTAGCGGTGAACTCTTGGTGGAAAAGCAGTCAAAACCGGTCTTCAAAGCAAAATATTGCCAACCAAGCACACCACTATGAAGAATCGCATCAAGCCACGGTAGTATTTTTGAAACCAGAATTTTTAAATCCGATGCGTTCAATATCCTCCCCCAGTCTGCGTCCCCGCCTGAATTCGATTGATTTATTGCGCGGCCTCGTGCTGGTGCTGATGGTGCTGGACCATACACGGGATTTTTTGCACGCAAGTCCGCAGGACCCGAGCGCCACCCTGGATCCGTATGTTTTCTTTACACGGTGGATCACGCATTTCTGTGCCCCCGTATTTATGTTGCTTACGGGAACGGCGGCCTACTTGTACGGTGCCAAGGGTAAAACCAGTGCAGAGGTGAGCGGGTTTCTTTTTACCAGAGGCCTTTGGCTCATCTTTGCAGAAATGGTGATTGTCCGATTCGCATGGACGTTTACGCTCGATGTCGACTTTTTCTTTTTGCAGGTCATTTTTGCAATCGGAGTGTCGATGGTCGCGTTGTCAGCGATGGTCTATTTGCCGCAGTGGGCGATCGCGGTCATTTCCTTCGCGCTGATTTTTGGCCACAACGCTTTTGATGGAATTCATGCTGCTTCTTTAGGCGATTTCGGGGTTCTGTGGAACTTCTTGCACGAACCGGCGCGGCTCCGCTTGAGTAGTGGTCTAGAAGTCTATGTTCTATACCCTGTGGTGCCATGGATCGGGGTTGTTGCGGCAGGCTATGTGATGGGCTCCTTGTATAAAAAACCGCAAGAGCTTCGAGCCCAGTATTTGGCAACGATTGGCCTGGTTCTGGTGCTTGGTTTTTTTGCACTTCGGTGCATCAATATTTACGGTAACCCAGTAAACTGGGAGATGAAAGCGAGTGCGCTTGAAACTCTTGTTTCATTCCTCAATGTCGAAAAGTATCCGCCCTCACTCTTATTTTTGATGATGACGCTAGGTCCTTCACTGCTATTTCTTGCATTTGCTGAAAATGCCAAGGGTGTGGTGGTCGACTTCTTTGTTGTTTTCGGAAGAGTCCCGTTTTTCTTTTACGTGACCCACCTTGGCCTGGTGCATGTGTTGGCCGTCATTTATGCTTTCTACACTGGCATCGGCACGGATTGGGTTTTTGGAAAACTCACCGAAGAAAAGCCTGGGAACTATGGGCTCAGCCTTTCAAGCCTGTATCTAATTTGGCCGGTAGTCATATTGGCTTTGTATCCGCTGTGCAAGTGGTTTGGGGCGCTCAAACAACGCCGTCATGATTGGTGGTTGAGCTATGTCTAACCACGCGCCCCACTTTCCCGGAGGCGACGAAACAGGGGGGGGGCTTCGCTACTTCCAGTGAGTGGAAGTGAGGAAACGAGGCTCGGTGAGAAAGTATGGGAGGGGAGGGAGCAATACGAGAGTCGAGAGAAAGGACGATGCTGTTTTGGATTCGGGGGGAACTCCTTTAGCGGTTCTTCGCTACTTCCAGTGGGGTTGCGACTCCTTCAGCCCGGAGGGCTTGCGGAAATTAGCCGGTGGTTGGCACCCTGAGCGTTCTACAGATCAACCCTTATCCTGCATTTATAATGATTCAACCGCATCTCAT
>JBDNGG010000012.1:0-5469 GCA_041689405.1 Terrimicrobiaceae bacterium
AAATAGGTTTAAGTTTACCAAGCTACGCGGGTGATGCCGCCGACCAAGTCAAAATGCGAGTCCCGTGATAAAATGGAACACCGATACTGCCGGAGCTGCGCGGCGATCCAGACGTCATGCCACGGAATCGGAGTCCCATTGGCTTTCAGTTCCTGACGCACGCTCGCATAGTGGACAGCAGTTTCAGTGTCCACCGCCAGGATGGCCAGATCGTTTTGTATCAGCGCAAGCCAATCCTCATACTCCCGTCTTCGCTTGGAAACCAAGACTCCGAACCGATACTCCCCGAGCACGATTGGCGAAAGCCATACCCGCGTGACGACGGAGAGAACGGATTTAATTTCAGGGTCGCCATCCAGCCAAGCCGACAGCGCGTTCGTATCGAGAATTACTTCCATTCAGAGCCCTCAACGGTCTCGAATTCGGTTTCGATTCGCTTTTCGATCACATTCCTTTCTTTTCCGAGATGCCGCAGTGCTCCAAAGTGCTTCATCCAAGGCTGAGCGGATACCGTTTTCTGTTCCGCCAGCTTGGCCGCCAATGCCTCGGTAAAAAAAGACTTTAGAGTCTGCCCGCGGATGGCCGCCCGAGCCTTCGCCTGCCGGAACATGTCCTCTGGAATTTCAAGCGTGGTCTTCATTCACCCATATTCCCATATTAGATGAATTTGGCAATATGGAATCCGATAGTTGCGTTAATGAAAGCGAGCCCGGGGACTACGCGCCGTCGTATTGGCCGGCCTTATATAACTCGGCATACACCCCGCCTTGGCGCAATAGATCAGGACCCTTGCCAAATTCGGCAATGGTACCATTTTTCAGGACGGCGATATTTCCGATCTGATGCACTGTGGCGAGTCGATGGGTGACGATCAACGTCGTCCGCCCCCGCATGAGGATTTCGATGGTTTGCATGATGGCAGACTCGGTGGTCGGGTCCAGCGCGGACGTCGGCTCATCAAGCAGGAGGATTGGCGCGTCTTTGAGAAATGCCCTGGCAATGCCAATGCGCTGTCTTTGGCCGACGCTGAGGTGGCCGCCACGCTCGCCCACCATACTATCAAATCCCTGCGGCATCTGCATGATGAACTCGTATGCCTGCGCCTGTTTCGCCGCATTAATGACATCCTCCTCGCTTGCGCCCGGTCGGCCATACGCGATATTTTCTCGCACCGAGCTGGAAAACAAGAGCGTGTCCTGTAACACCATGCCCACGTGAGACCGGAGCGATTTGCGGGTGACGTGCCGGATGTCGTTGCCATCCACGAGCACCTTGCCGATATCAGGTTCGTAGAACCGGAGCAGCAGGCTCATGAGTGTGCTTTTCCCTGCGCCTGTTCCTCCAACAAAGGCAACGGTCTCGCCCGGAGCGATGCGAAGGTCAACATCCCGGAGGATCACACGGTCCGGGCCATAGCTGAAGCCCACGCCACTGAATTGGATTTCTCCACGCACATTTCCGAGATCAATCGCGCCGGGTTCGTCGCGTGTTTCGGGTTCGCGGTCCAAGACTTCGAAGCACCGCTGCATTCCGGCGGCGGCTCCCTCCAACGCCCATGCGGTGTAGCTCAACTGCTCGATCGGTTGATACAGCATCAGCAGGTAGGCGGAAAAGAGCCACAAATCACCAATCGAAAGTTCCCCAGCCAACACCTGCATGGACCCCACATAATACATGAGCGCCGTTCCACAGGTCATGAGCGTGCCGATCACAAGCGCACTGGACACCGACGTCACGTTGAGTCGCAAGTTTGCCTGAAGGCTCTGACTCGCACGGCTGAAAAATTGCCGCACCTCAAATTGTTCACGCCCGAATGCATGCACCAGGCGGATCGAGCTGAGCCCCTCCTGCGTCACCGCGAGGACATCGCTCTCACGTTCCTGGATGTCGGTCGATTCGCGCCGGATGCGCTCTGCGTAAAACCGAATGGCGACGAATACAAATGGGAGCACCGCCAGTGAGGCAAGCGTGAGTTTCCAATCAATGCGAAGCATAAGGGCAATCGCACCGGCCAGCATCACCAGCGACCCGAGCACAGTCGCGAAGCCTTTATTATAGATCGTCTGAATCGATTGAGAATCGTAGGCAACACGAAAAGAGGAGTCCGCACTCCGACGGGAGTCATGGAACCGCAACGGCAGCGCCTGCAAACAGGAATATAATTCCGTGCGCAGCTTCAGCATCGCATGCAATCCCGTTTTGATGAACAGGTAGTTCGAAACCAGATTGACGATCCCCCACAGGAGTTTGATCCCGACGAGCGCGATGCACAGCCATGCAATCACCATGCCCGGCGACTGCCCGGGGAACCACGTCGCGATTTGCTCCCTCGCCACCAGCGCGGCTTCGTTATCGTCTGTCGGCAACACACCATCGATGATGTATTTAAACGGCCATGGCGTAAGCAGGCTCAGTCCCACGGCAACCAGCATGGCAATCACACCGATCACCGTGGGCCATACGAATGGCCTGAAATATCCGAGGGTGCGCGTGTAGATCGACATCGCGTCGTAAGTATCCGAGAACGCATCCGAATGCAAACCCGGCGAAGAATCGTATTTTGCGATCTTGACCCGGAATCAACGAGTAACGAAATTGTGTAGATCGTCGGATTTCCGTGCTGCGGCATCCTGCTATCGGGCGACCAGACGTAGAATATGGATTATATCGCCAAAGCCAAAAAAGTCTTCGAGATCGAGATCTCCCAAATCCTCGCGGTTGCATCCCGGTTGGATGCAGCATTTATTGATGCTGTGGACGCCATCAAGTCTGCGGTTTCCCGATCCGGCAAAGTCGTGGTCATGGGTGTGGGGAAATCTGGCCACATCGGTGACAAGATCGCAGCGACGCTCACGAGCACCGGCTGCCCGGCCGTGGTCCTCAATTCCCTCAATGCGCTTCACGGGGATCTGGGAATCGTTGCTGATGGCGACATCGTGCTTACCCTTTCCTACAGCGGGCAGACCGATGAACTTACCAACATTCTGCCAGCGCTCCGGCGGTTTGATATCACGCTGATTGCAATCACTGGGAATCCTGACTCTGCGCTGGGGCGGGCTGCCAACCATGTCCTGAACGTAAGCATTTCGCAAGAAGCGTGTCCGCTAAACCTCGCGCCAACCTCCAGCACGACGGCAATGCTCGTCCTGGGCGACGCCCTTGCCATGGTGCTGCTTGAGGCGCGGGGATTTAATAAGGACGACTTTGCAAAATTCCATCCGGGCGGACAGCTTGGTCGATCACTACTCCTCAAGGTGAGCGAAATCATGCGCGGAGCAGACCGCCTGCCCATGGTCACCCCCGGGACGCTCATCGTGGACGTCGTGCGAGCAATGACACGCTGCAGGTCTGGCGCGGCCGTCATCATTGACGGGGACGGACGCATCGCCGGGGTTTTTACGCACGGCGACTTTGCGAGGCATTTTCCATCGACGCCTGGCATCGGCACCGTGGCGGTGGAGGAATTAATGACACGCAACCCGGTGCGAATTCGCAGTGACAAGCTTGCCGTGGACGTGCTCCACGTGTTACAAACCCACGCAATCGACGACCTCCCTGTCGTGGACGAAGACGACCGCCCCCTCGGGATTGTTGATTCGCAGGACCTCTCAAGACATAAACTGCTCTAATCCCCCGGGCGCCAACTAACCTGTGGTGATTCTGCGCCCGGCATTCAATTTACCAACCAAAAACCAAAACACACTCCATGGCACTCGCTAACGACCTCCGCAAGGGGATGGCCGTCCGTTACAACGGAAACCCAGCCATCGTATTAGAAGTTCAACACCGCACCCCGGGCAACCTGCGCGCATTCGTTCAGGTGATCGTCCGGTATATTGGCACCGGAAAATCCGCCGACATCCGGTTCTCGTCCACGGAAAAAGTGGACACCGTGGAAACCAACCGCCAGCAATTGGAATTCAGCTACTCCGATCATCAGGGCTACCATTTTATGGATCCCGATTCCTACGAGACCATCACGCTGAACGCAGATCTCGTCTCCGAATGCAAAGATTATTTGGTGGAGAATTTGAAAGTGGACGTGCTCAGCGTTGAGGGTCGGCCCGTGCAGATCGAGCTTCCTTCGGCGGTCGCACTAAAAGTCACGGAGTCCGCAGATGGCATCCGGGGCGATTCTGCCAACAATGTCCAAAAGCCAGCCACACTCGAGACAGGAAAAATCATCAACGTCCCGCTGTTCATCAAGGAAGGCGAGACGATCCGCGTCGACACCCGCACCGGCACCTACATGGGCCGGGCGTAGATCACCCGTTACCAAAACAAAATTATGAGCATTACAGTCACGGTCTGGGGCGAATTTCGCCACGAGAAGAAAAACCCAAAAGTTGCCGGGATCTACCCCGATGGCATGCACGAGACCATCGCCGGGTTCCTGAGAACCTCGGACGACTTCGTCGTGCGCACCGCCACGCTCGACGAACCGGAGCATGGGCTCACTGCCGACGTCTTGGCTACAACCGATGTTTTGATCTGGTGGGGTCACATGGCACATGGAGAAGTGTCGGATGAGATTGCTTCGCGCGTCCAGATGCGGGTACTGGAGGGCATGGGCCTGATCGTCCTGCACTCCGGACACTACGCCAAGGTTTTCAAGCGCTTGCTCGGCACCACGTGTTCGCTGAAGTGGAGGGAATCCACGGACAAGGAGCGCATATGGAACCTGCGTCCGTCGCATCCTATCACGCATGGGATCGGCGACTATTTTGAAATCCCGATGGAGGAAATGTACGGTGAGCCATTTGGAATTCCGGAGCCGGACGAGTTGATTTTCATCTCGTGGTTCACCGGAGGCGAGGTCTTCCGCAGCGGCGCGACATGGCAGCGGGGGCATGGGAAAATTTTCTATTTCCGTCCGGGTCACGAGACCTACCCGACTTACCATCAAAAAGAAGTGCAAACGGTCATCACCAACGCTGTGCGTTGGGCGAGGCAGAGCGTTTGCATTCCCGATGCGTGCCCCAACTCCCCTGCCCTTGAGCCCCTGCCGCCGGACTCCGAGGAAACCTCCCGTCCGACCGAGGGGTTTAAGTAGGCAATTGCAAGTCTGAACATTATGACAAAAAGTAAACCACGTAGCTCTCCCGTTCGGTTAGCAATCATTGGTACGGGTGGCATGGCTGGCAGTCACGCGCACCAATTTGGGGCTATCCACGGCTGCAAGATTGTGGCGGCATGCGATATTGACGCCGATCGTGTCGAGGCGTTTGCCGCGACGCATTCGATTCCGTCGGCATTCTCCGATGTCGATAAACTCCTTGCAGCGCCAGACATTGAAGCGGTTTCGATTGTGACACCCGATGCTTTCCACGCCCCGTTGTCCCTCGCTGCAATTGCGGCAGGAAAACACGTCTTGTGTGAAAAGCCGCTCGCGCTGACATATGCGGACGCCAAACGAATGACCATCGCAGCGAACAAGGCCGGCGTGGTGAACATGGTCAATCTTTCGTA
>JBDNGG010000013.1:0-4665 GCA_041689405.1 Terrimicrobiaceae bacterium
ACCGGACAGCGGCATGTGGAAATCACCGAGCGACGCACCCGCAATGAGTTCGCGCACTTCATCAAACATATACTCGATGAGCATTACCCCGACGCCGTGAAAGTGCGTCTCGTGATGGACAATCTCAACACCCCCGACACCGCCTCGCTCTACGCCACCTTCAAGCCGGCCGAGGCCAAGCGGCTAGCCGACCGGTTGGACATCCACTACACCCCAAAACACAGCAGCTGGCTCAACATCGCGGAGATTGAATTTAGCGTCATGCAAAGCCAGTGCCTGAACCGCCGCATCCCCGATCTCGCGACCATGCGTGCCGAAGTGGCGGCCTGGGAAGCCGCCCGCAACAACCGGGGAGCGCCCATCAACTGGCAGTTCACCAACGAGAAGGCCAGAATTAAGCTAACCCGATTATATCCGAACCTTTAATTGTTACAGGATACTAAAGTCTGTATGCGCTGGCGCACTGAGCTGGATGAGGCGACAACAATTCCCACATCGGCGGCGGGCACATCGAAACCTTCGATGAGTGATCGTGCAGAAACCAGAACCTGAGCCGCCCCACGACGAAAAAGACGCAGGCTTTCGGCACGAAGGCCATCGGAAAGCTGTGAATGTTCGGCCACTGATCCCACGCCCGCATCGCGCAGCATCGCAAAAAGCCGCATCACCTCGGCAATGGACTCATGAAATAGCAGAATTCGCGCAGATGGGTTGTCCGCAATGGCCTGGCTTACGAGTTTTAATACCGCCTCGGCTCTGGCCCTAGCTCGATAAACGAGTTGCTTCCTTTGCGTGGTAAGAGAGACATATTGGGCGGCCTGTGCCGAGATCGCTGATTTTCCACGGGCAGCCACCTTTCGCGCCCATCCGACGAGTGCCCCGCCATCCAAGCCCCGGCCCGATGGCTGATTTTGAAGCATACGGCGCAGGTCGGTGATATCACGAGACATCTTCTGGTAGCGTAAACGCTCTTCCGGCTCAAGCGGCAGACCATAATGTTGGATCTCAAACCGTGCCAAGATTTCGGCCTCAATGGCCTGGCGGTAATTCAGTTCGTAAATAATCGGGCCAAGTTCACGCCCAACAATCGACTGGTCGAATGTTTCGGGTACATCGTCTGGGTCTGTATCATCGCTACCGGTTTCTTCTTCCGCAATTTCTGCATCCCGTTCGGGCGTCGCCGAGAGCCCGAGATTGAAACTCCGCCGCGTTGCAAAGATTTCCGACATTTGCTTGGCTCCTGCCCGATGGCATTCGTCAACAACCAAAAGTAATGGGGCGAGCAGATCGGAAGCCATTTTTGGCAGTTTTGCGGAAGCAGAATTTAGCACGCTGACTAAGAAGCGAACGTCGCCGCCCAGTTCACCCTGATGCCCACCACCGAGCCTGCCTACACTCGTTGGAGGTAACCCGGCGGGGCCGGTTAATAGTTCATACCACTGGTCTTGAAGCACGACAGTCGGAACCACGATGGCCACAAGCAGGTCTGATGCGATATTGTTTTGTAAACGCTCAATGATGGCTAAGGCCAAAACAGTTTTTCCTGCACCTGTTACCACTTTAACAACGCCTCGGTAGCCGGATTTAAACCACTCGCTCCGGCAGTCCTCCTGCCATTTCCGAAGATTCAGATGCTCCGTCAATTGCCATAAGTTTTGCGGTTTGGCCTGAGCTTTTGAATCGCCCTTTTTCAGGTCGAGCTTTTCAGGAGCAATCTTCTCGCTCCAATAGTTGAGCGTGTTCAGTTGGTGGCGAATGAGTGCTTCCGTCTCGGTGAGAGCAAACGGAACCCTTTCTTCTGGCCTGCTGGATTGTGTGTTAATCATGACATTCGCTCCTTTTTGGATTTCACGTCTTTGGCGGGCTGCAGGAGCTTTTGTTGGCGGAAGTCCTCGATTTCACGCTCCAGTTCTTGCCGGAACTCGCTCTCGCTCGGGAGGATGAGTTTGTATTTGGTTGCAAAGAGCTTCTCGTTGCCGTGGAGCACGGAATATCGCACCACGGTTTCATCTTTGTTTGCGCAGAGAATGATGCCGACGGTGGGGTTGTCCCGTGGTCCGCGTCGCTGGTCGTCGTAGAGACGGACATACATGTCCATCTGGCCGATGTTTTCGTGTGTCAGTTCCCGGGTTTTCAGGTCGAAAAGGACGAAACACTTGAGCAGGTAGTTGTAAAAAACGAGATCGATGTAGAAATCCTTGCTCTCGGTGCTGATGCGCTGCTTCCGGGCGACGAAGGCAAAACCTTTGCCCAGTTCGAGCAGGAAGGCCTGAAGATTAGAGATGAGGGCGTCTTCGAGCTTTGACTCTAGGAGCCGCCCCGTGCCCGGGAGTCCCAAGAATTCCAGCATTACCGGATCGCGCACGAAATCGCGGGGAGTGGCGTCTGTTTCACGCAGCTTTTCTTTGGCTTCGGTCAAGACCGCATTGCGATCTTTGCTGGCGAGGAGCCGTTCGTAGTAAAGCGTGCCGATCTGGCGTTCGAGCTGGCGAGTGCCCCAATTTTGGTCTGCGGATTCTTTGGCATACCACTCGCGGGCTTGGGCATCGTCCACCCGCAGGAGGAGGCGGTAATGGGTCCAACTCAATTTAGGACGCACTGCGTCTAAAATCGGAAAGAGCCGATAGAACTGCGTCATTTTGTAGAGGTTTGACGCATCGAAGCCCTTCCCAAATTCCTCTGTGAGCCGTTCGGCCACTTGGCGTAGCAGCCCTGAACCATACTCCGCGCGGCTGGCTCCTCCCTGCTCGAACTCCACAATGTATCGGCCAACCTCCCAGCAGGTGCGGACCTGGACGATATCGACCGACCGCAGCGCCCGCTTCCGGGCCTGCTGGATGAGGCCACGCAGTTGCGTGAGAAGTCCGGCGAGGCTCGCTTGAGGAGGTTTGGATGCTTTGCGCGGCATGGGGCTATTTTTTCTTAGAGACTTTACGCGGGAACCTCCCGGACCGGGACTTCTGCGGGGATGCCTAAGTGGCGATGGAGAACTCGGATCATATCTAGGCTGAGAGGGTGTCAGCAATGCAGAACATCCGAGACACAGTTCATTCCAAGGAAAATCATGGCGAGGTCTTTCTGGCGGAAATCTTCTCTCTGCATCAGGGATTTGATCGTTTCGACAAGATTGGGCTGATGGATCGAGAAATGCTTTTGCTCACAGTGCTCGATCAGAAGGAAGCAGAGTTTTACGTTGGCTGCGATGCCCTTTTAGCTGAGGACGATTCTTACTTTGTCCATGGATTTCTTAAGTGCTTATCGACGATGGGCAACAACCCCTCAGAACACCAGCGATGATTTCAATCATTGGCATTGACGCGTTAGGGGGCAGGCATGGTTTATTCATACTCCGGTTCTTTTGTGGGAGTTCGGCGAGGCAGAGTCCAACCATGGTTCTCTGAGCGGTCGAGAAGCTGCCCGAGAAGCGGGGAAGCACAGGCGCATCGGCGACACCGAAGCGGAAAGACGGTGCGCGAGTGATCTGGAAGGAATTAACGTTTCGCAGAGGTGGATTGCGACTGCTTTTCAAAATTCCCGTGCGCCCAATTTAGTTCTACGATAGTATAGAGTATTATGATCACTCACGTCATCGCCAAACCCCTGTGGGTAAAGCAACTCAATTGTTGTCCGATATGACAAGCGAGCCGACTTTGGCAGCCAATACCATGGGAGTACCTGGCGTGCGGACGGGACCGGAACTGATTTTGGCAACGAAGCCCTTTGCGGTGGAACGCTTGGGGCGGAGTTGGTGGAGCGCAATCTCGACGGCCATCCTCTGGCTTGTGGCGACGGTGGGGACGCTGTGGAACGTGAACGTGTTCGCGCAGCTTGTTTGCAGCGTGCTCTCGGGGCTTTTGTTCCTGCGGCTTTTTGTGATTTATCACGATCAGCAACATCATGCAATTCTGGGAAAGTCCCGGCTGGCGGAGTTTTTAATGTCGGTCTTTGGTATCATTGCTCTCAGCCCGACGAGTATTTGGCGGAGCTCGCATAACCATCACCACAATCACAATTCAAAGATCAAAGGCTCGCACATTGGTTCGTTCCCGATCATGACGAAAAGCCATTTCGAGAAGTCGTCGAAGTCAACACGCCGGACGTATTTATTTACCCGGCATCCATTAACGATTGCGTTCGGCTACCTGTTTATGTTTTTACAGGGTATGTGCCTGCTGCCTTTCGTGCGGAAGCCACGCGAGCATTTCGATTGTTTGGCAGCGTTCATTTTACACGTAGGGATTGCGGTTTGCCTAATCACCTTTTTCGGATGGGAGAGGTGGTTGCTGGCGCAGACGATTCCATCATTGGTGACGTGTGGATTCGGGTCCTATCTCTTTTATGCGCAGCATAATTTTCCCGGCGTTTCGTTCTACGACAAGGATGGCTGGACGTATGACCGCGCGGCACTGGAGTCGTCGAGCTACATGAAAACGGGCGCCGTGATGGCGTGGTTCACGGGCAACATCGGCTATCATCACATCCATCATTTGAATGCCCGCATTCCGTTTTATCGCCTGCCGGAAGTCATGGCGGCGATTCCGGAACTCCAGACTCCGAAGCTCACAAGTTTGAATCCATTGGAGATATTGCGATGTCTCCGTCTGAAGGTTTGGGACGTGGAGCTTCAACAGATGGTTGGAGTGGGGAAGAAATTATCGCAATGAT
>JBDNGG010000014.1:0-13169 GCA_041689405.1 Terrimicrobiaceae bacterium
AGCATGGGAGGAAGTCGCCCGCGCCCCGTCTTGCTCACCCCTTTACCTGGAATTGGATCTGCCCACTGCGGCTCACGCCAAAGGATTCCGCGTGCGCCAGTTGCCTAATCCGGTCGGCTCAATCATGGCCCTTCCATCTCAATTAAAAATAGACCGCCTAACAGCAGCTGCTTCGGGCGCATGGTCTATCCATCCTGTGAAATAATTCACCTACGAGGTTCCTCGCTTTCAGAAAAATTTAGATTCAGATTTCTGATCAAAAAGGCCGCTACGAACTCGGGCAATTATATGAAGCAAATTATCAAATCGCTGCTGCCCCACGGGTTTGTAAGCAGCATCCAGCGCCGGAATCGGGAATCTCTTCGCGGAAAGTGGAACGAGCTCGACAGTCAACGAGTTGCTGACCAACTCTTGGCCCCTTACTCATACGAGAAGTCAATCGAATTTCTGTGCTCACGCGGCACACCGGAAGACCAGGTTCGCCAAGGTTCCATGCCTGAAGCATCTTTACGTTTGGTGGCTAATATCATCACGTCCGAATTCCAAGGGACTGAGCCGGTAACCGGAATCCATATCGGAAATTTTTTGGGAGTCTCCCTCGCGTATTTGGTTCACGCGGCGCGGGCCATTAATCCCAAGTCTCTCCTGATTGGAATCGATCCAAACATCCCTCATCGCGGGGTTGCGAGTCCCCAGCACGAGGTCATGGCATTATTGGATCATTTTGCGCTCACATCCAATGCACTATGTGTGGCTGCGTATTCACTCGAAAAATCCATCAGTAACGATGGCAAGGATTACAGCGGTGTCTACAACCCGGATACCGAATTCAGCCGGGAACATTCATGCGAGCATGGGCTCGAGCAATTGGGCAGATTTTTGAATGGCTCAATCGACTTCATCCTTTTAGACGGAAATCACGACGGGCAATACCTTCAACGCGAATTGGACCATTGCACAGCCCTCCTCCGTCCGGGTGGCATTCTCATCCTTGACGACGTTTCGCAAGCCTGGATGGGCATCGTTGAACAATTTGATCAACTCGGTCATCACTTCGAGAAACTCACTGCAGACGGACGCATTGGAGTCGCAAAGCGCATACCCTTTAAATGATCTCGCCTGCGCTCGAGAACCGGTCAAAAGGATTACCAGATCTGATTGTTGTGATGCCCGTTTATAACGAACAGGCTAGCGTGCGGAAGGTGGTCCAGGAGTGGTTCACTGAGATCGAAAACTGGACCGAAAATTTTATCATCGTTAATAGCCGGACCCGACGAACATGATCAGTGAGTTCGTAAGAAATCACCCGGTGCGGGCGGCGACGCTGGCTGGGTGGATACAGCAGGCTGTCACCGGGTTCTCAGCTATCATGGTCTTACCGATCCTACTATCGAACATCGGTGCGGAACAAACTGGCGTGTGGCTGGCTTTTCAGGGGTTCGTTATGCTCGCGGGATTAGCAGATTTTGGAGTCGGTCTTGCGATTACTCGGCAGGCGGCGCACTGTCTCGGCGGCCAAAAACATCAGGATACACGCAATACCGACTTTATCCCTTTTGGGAGCGGCTGGGACGGTGTCCGTTGCCTATCGGAACATGCTGGTCCCGTGTATCGGATAACGAGCTTCGTAGCGCTTGCAATTGGCGTGGCGTTGTTCGATCTCGTAATCCGACACACCCGCCTGATGGATGGGATCGAGGCGACAAGCGCCAGATGGCTTTGGTATATGATGCTGCTGGTGCCATGCCTCCTGCTGCTTGCTGCACGACCGGCAGCTATCTTGAGCGGCACGGGAAGCATGTGGCTGACACGGTTGGGGGCGGCAATTTACTTTGGTATGCAATCCCTCGTTGTTGCGATCCTGGCCTGGACGACCCATTCGCTCTTCGCGATGGCGACGGCAAGTCTTGTCGTAACGCTCGGGTTTTTCCTATCTATTCACGCGATCTGCGCATGGCACCTGCGAAGAAACACGCCGGATTCTCCCGGAAGCAGATTAGATCGATCGCTGACGGCGCGGTTTCTTCGGGTTGCGTTCCCGTTAGGTTTTGTGAACATTGGAGCTTACCTCGTGGGAGCGGTTCAGGTTCCAATGGTTGGAGTTCTTCTGGGACCCGCGAGTGTAGCACCATTTTTCCTAGCGCAAAAAATCGGCCAATTTCTTCTTCAAGCCGCCCTGCAGTTTTCAGCGCCCAAGGCGGTCGCTTTCAGCAGGCTCCTCGGCGAGAACAAGCCTGAGGATGCCAGGCAAACAATGCTTCATGCGATGCGATACGCGGGCTTCACAATCGTAGCAGCGCAGTTCATTTTCGTGTTCATCGTCCCGCATCTGGCTCCCATCCTTCTTGCAGGGAAAACATATCCTCAATTTTTGACCGTTGGCCTGATCGGTTTGGACTACATAATTTTGGGATTCACGACGTTGCTCGCGCAATTTGTCTTGGCCTCGGGTAAAAACCCGTTTGTGCTCACAACATTACTGGCTGGCCTACTCAACGTGCTGGCAATGCTAACATTCGTTCCAAGATTTGGGCTGGCTGGAATTCCGATGGCTTCCCTGCTGGCTGGTCTCTTGACGAATTACGGCTATGCCGTCTACTGCTGGATTAAAATGAATTCCTGGATTAAAGAAACGCAATGAGTGTCCTGAAACGAACGATAAACGGATTCTTGGCACGAACGGGATATGTCATCAAAGAAGCCAGGAGGCTACCTTCTTTCCACATGTTCGGACTTCGTGATATGCCGATCCGAACGATCCTTGATATCGGAGCCAATGAAGGTCAGTTCGCTCTGGCGATCCGACCGGTTTTTCCTCGGGCGCGTATTATTTCGTTTGAACCAATTTTTGCGGTTTTCGAGACGCTTTCTTCGAAAGCGGCGAAAGATCCCCTGTGGGTCGCTGAGAATCTTGCTTTTGCAGATTTTGACGGTTTAAAACAGATGAATGTCCACCTAGATCATAGTCCGTCTTCTTCGTTTCTAAGAAGTACTGATCGTGAAATTGAGCTCTTCCCGAAAACAAACAGACAGCAGGCGATAGATATCAATGTGCACCAACTTGATTCATGGGTTGCCCGCACCAAGGTATCGTTTGATGCAGAAACGTTGATCAAGATGGATGTGCAAGGGATGGAATTGGCCGTCATAAAAGGTGGAGAAACTACGATCTCTAAATCTCACGCGATCCTCGTCGAAACTTCAGTGCAACTGTTGTACGAGGGGCAGTCCACGTTTAGCGATTTAGTGTCGGAACTGCATGCGTTGGGCTTTTCGTTCCAAGGAGTCATCGACTATGGGCTTGATATTAATTCAAGAGTCATTAGTTTCGACTCTATTTTTCTTCGCTAGTTGATTATCAAGCCAGACGAAGGTCTTTTATGATGCGTTTATTCAAACAAGCTTGCCCTTTTGGAATCGTGGAATGGCGATGCGCCATCCGAAAGCAACGTGAGATGGTTCGATTTTATGGTCAGTTTTTAACCGCAGGAGACTTGGTTTTTGATGTGGGTGCGAATTATGGGTCACGGGTCGCCTGTTTTCGATCGATGGGGGCTCGGGTGGTAGCGTTTGAGCCCCAGACGGCATGTGTCCAGAAACTCCGGGAACGCTTTGGTAGTGATCCCTCGGTTAGCATTGAAGCGTGCGGAATTGCTGCGAGCGTGGGAACAATGAGCTTCCACACAGCTTCTGACTCGGTTCTTTCCTCGTTTTCTGAATCGTTCATTGAAACCACGCAACAAGCTGGACGATTCCAATCAGCAAATTGGGTCTCCACCTCGGATGTGGATGTTTCGACCCTCGACGCCCAGATATCGAAATACGGAACGCCTGATTTCATCAAGATTGACGTTGAAGGATTTGAATCGGAAGCTCTCAAGGGTCTCACCCATCCGTTGAAGACACTTTCGTTTGAGTGGACACCTGAGCGATTTGCAAGCTTGAGCGAGTGTGTTCATCGCTGTGCTGATATCGGTATGGAGTATTTTAATATATCCTTTGCTGAAAGCTTCACATTAAACTTCCCACACTTTGTTCCTGCGGAAAAACTAATTACTCTTTGTGATCTTCTTAGTAGTAACGTGGCACTCTTTGGAGATGTGTATTGCTGCCGCCATCTACCTAATTCTAGTGAAACTGAGCACAAAGGGAACGGTCAACCATCGCGTCTATGATTGCCCAAGAGACGTCAATTGTCTTTTTGTCTGATGCGCCACCGATGGAGAACGGAGGATTTGGAAATTCTGCTGTCGCGTTTAGCGTAGCGAAGGCTTTG
The DNA here is from genome assembly GCA_041689405.1 of Terrimicrobiaceae bacterium. GTDB lineage: Bacteria > Verrucomicrobiota > Verrucomicrobiia > Chthoniobacterales > JAATET01 > JBDNGG01. Next base: position 4,277 of record JBDNGG010000014.1, read on the forward strand.
GATGGAGATATCAGATTGATTCTCACGAGGCAGCATCACTGGCGAAATGTCAAATCAGGGATTAGCGGGGGCTTGAAAGTTAGGACGATCCTTTTTTCTGATTTGTCTGGCGTTCGTGGACTGCGGGCCCTTTCACCAGTGCTTCGCTCATGTTTGGACTCGTTGTTATTTCTTGCCCAAATCCCTACCTTGCTTCGTGAGCTTCAAGGTTGTCGAGCAAAGTATATTGTTGCCCTTTGCGGGAACGATCCCTTTTTTTTAATAAATGCTATTTTGCTTGCACGGTTTTCTCGTCTTGCACTCGTCTTCTACATGGTTGATGACTTTGAGGCGTCTGCTCTGATGGAGGGTAAATGGGTTCGTGCACATTTTTTCCGCGCGATCGAAAAGTTCCTCCTGCCAAAGGTCGATAAAGTGTGTGTTATCAGCGCCGGATACGCTCGCTTACTGAAAGAGAAGTATGGGGTCAACGCATCACTCCTTCCGTTGCCAATCCGTTACCCGAAGATTAATTACTCAAAAGCTCGTTTTGATAATAACTCGCGAACTATTGCGTTTTCAGGATCAGTTAATGCGCTGTATAAACACGCGTTACGTAATCTCTGTGATGTTCTAGATGAACGAAATCGGCAGGGTGAAAAATGGAAGGTATTGTTTTTAGGAAAGGCAAATACTCAACGGGTTCGGGATTTGATTGGTAATTATGCTTTTATAGAAGCTGAGTTCCCTGCTTCAAATGTCGAGTTAGTTGCTCGTTTGAGTGAATGCTTCGTATGTTTTCTTCCATACTCGGATACGCAAAATCAGGCAATTCGAACAATGATTCAAACCGCATTTCCGTGCAAAATCTCTGAATATTTTGCATCTGGGCGTCCAATCCTCGCCTACGCTCCTCAAACATCGACAATTTTTGAGTATTTTTTTACCCACAAGCTACCGCTATGTGCTACCACAAAATATGAACTTAACCAGGCGCTCTCGAAACTGAAAGATTATGACTCGGAAACACTGATCTCAGCGTATCAACAAGTCATAGCGGAAACCCATTCACCGGAGGCGATTCGCCGTTTCCTAAATTCACTGAAATGACTGGCTTTCGTGTCGCTGTGCTTTCGCCGTACGCCCACATACCAGGGCATCATTGGGGGAATGCCGTTCAACTTGCCGAAGCGCTGAACCGATCTTCTCATCGCGTCGTTCTCATCAGCTCTGCTCCTCCTATACAGGGGATTGAGCACAATCCAAATATTCCCGTAGTGATTTCGCGTCCTCGCTTTGCAGCGGGAATCATGGCTGGATTAAAGGATTCGGGTAGCGAATACCGCCGTAATCCCGTGCGGCAGAACATCGAAACGGCTTGCTGTATGTTCGCGGCGATGAAGTATGGTTTCCAAGGCTTTCATCTTCATTTTATCGATGCGCGCCATTATCTCCTGCTGCTATTCGTGATATTGTTCCCGTTTCGCGTGACTCTTCTTCTCGGCGGAGGTTTTCCAACTCCCGCAGGATCTAAAAAACGACAAGCTTCGCGTTGGAAGGAGAGATTCACCAAGTGGTTCTGGAACATGGCATTCTCAACCGGACGATTCGGGTGCAATTGCGAAACCGAGGAGGTTCGCAAGGATTGGCTGGCAGAGATCCCGGAAGCCCAAATAACGACAATTCCGGTTGCGCTGGAATTCCGGGAATCCGGTTTGACTAAATTAGCGGCGAGAAAGTTACTTGGTCTGCCACAAAATATACCTGTATTTCTTATCTTCGGAACTCATCGTCTAGATAAAGATTATCATACCGTCATCCGCGCCGCGCGCTCTTTAGGGGGCGGAGTTCATTTGCTTTTCGCGGGACCGTTAATTTCAATAAACGATCCGATGAAGGTCGCTCGAGACTTGAATTTCACTGGCATTACTGCGTTTAACGATTTTCTATCAGATGAATCGGTGGCGCAGTGCTTTGCCGCGTGCGACGCAACCATCATGCCCTATCCTCCCGGTTTTAATCGCGGTTCTGTGGTGCTGATCCAATCAGCAGCGTATAAACGACCAGTGCTAGCAAGCCGCTCAATCTCATTTGTTCACTTTATTGCGCAGCATCGGATCGGCCTGCTCTTCAATTGCGGCGACCATGCCGCATTGGCAGAGCACATGGAAAGATTTCAGCCCGATTCAAAACATTTGCTTCTTCCCGAGTCATTCCACGAGCCATTGTCACAAGTATCGATGTGTTATTCGTGGGAAACTATTCTTAAAACCTATTTAATCTATTTCAAATGTCTGTCATGAGTCCACCAGATTCGTTTTCCCGCGCTGCGGTAGTCGTAACATCAATCTCGAAACCTAATGCTGTTCTGACAGCATTAGCCGATGGCTGCCAGAAGGCAGGCGGCCGCTTCTATGTTGCTGGTGATACAAGATCACCAGAGGCTTTTTCAATTCCCGGGTGTACATTTCTCGACATTGAATCACAGAGAAGGTCTGGATTTCGCATTGCTGAACTCTGCCCAGAAAGGTCTTACACAAGAAAAAACTTTGCGTATCTTTTTGCAATTCGGGACGGCGCACAATTCATCGTTGAGACCGACGACGATAATTTTCCTCTCCCAGATTTCTGGAGTGCCCGGAGGATCGAGGTATTCGGCCATCAGATTCAAGGAGATGGCTGGATAAATGTCTATGAGCGCTTCTCGGATGCCTTTATTTACCCGAGGGGGTTCCCTTTGAGCCACGCTAGGAAGAAGTTGCAAGATGAAATGGGCGATACGAAGCGCCTAGTGCAATCTTTGGTGCAGCAAGGTTTGGCCAATCAGAATCCAGATGTTGATGCGATTTACAGGATGCTATTCCCTTTGCCTCTCGATTTTCTCGAAAGGCCTCCCGTAGTATTAGGTGTCGGGCAGTGGTGTCCTTTCAACAGTCAGAATACAACATTTTTCCGGGAGGCGTATCCACTGCTGTATTTACCTGCCTTTTGTAGTTTCCGAATGACAGACATCTGGCGCAGTTTCGTCGCTCAGAGAATCTTGTGGGAATGTGACGCAAATGTCTCATTTCACACGGCAACCGTTTATCAGGAACGAAATGAGCACGACCTCATGGTTGATTTCTTTGATGAAATTTCGGGCTATCTACACAACAATGCTATCAAGGATGTGTTGAATGAGTTGTCGCTCCAAAGGGGGCTTCCGTCAATACCGAATAACCTACTAATGTGTTACGAAGCGATGGTGGCTCATGGCTGGATTGACGCTCAGGAATTAAAATTGCTTGAAGCTTGGTTAAACGATTGCAGAGATTGCACTGCTTGATGAGACCCGGGAGCCAAGATGGCGAGCGTCGCTGATAGAGAACATCCGTGGCCAGCATCCGATTGCGACGTCTTCTTAATAAAATGAAGGTAGCTATTCAGGTCATTTGAACTGATTTGATTAGTGTCTTGCTGGGGAAGGAATTCTCAAGCCGTTTTCTAACCTGTGAAAATATTTCATTTTTTTCGGGACTCGCCGAATTTCTTACTCCATGGTCCGAGGCATGTTTACTCCCGGCATCATGCGAGGGCGTAACATCTCTCCACCTGCCGCAAGCAGTGCCGAAATCTTCTGGGACGCCTGCTTCCAAGCCGCCATCGCACAGCCTTTCCTGCCGAACATTCCAGAATCAGGTTAAACGACCTGAAAAGTTACAAATGAAGGTTTATCCTCACTTTCTACTTTCCCTTTCGGCCGATGGTTTCTCACCGATTTTTCGCGCAGTTGTCCAAAATTAGCCTTGAATGCATCGTCCCATCAGGCACATGGTAACTTGAGTAGAGGTTTCGCCCACGATGTTGGATTTAGCTTGAGGAAGCCGCTCCGTAAGCGAAATTTTCTGTGAATTTTTAGAACGAAACACTGCTCAAACCTACCATTACCTTTTAAAATGTTCCTCTGTAAAACTCCATCTATCTGTCGTTCATTCCTGATCATCGGGTCGAATATTTTCGATCAGTGCGTTGGGATTATCCGTCGATAGAAGGAACCGAAAAAGATGAATCAGGCACTGGTTAGGGGTATCATCCTTTTTATAGGAATCGCTTCGGCATTCATGATTGGCGGCGCTGCTGCCAACTTCGACACCGTCTTCCTATTGGTGAGCATGATTAGTCTTGGCGCGCTACTTTTCGTGAGCATTCTCTGGAAGTATGTCCTTGGGTTGTCGCTTTTGATCGCGCTGCTTGGGCTTTCCTGGTACCCGATGGGCATTTCGTTGGGGTCAGATGAGTTGAGCTATCTCCTCATGGTCACGCTGATATTTACCCAGATTTGGCGAAATTTTGAGACCCGTCCCAGATTAGACGAGCCCGCAGAACGTTATCTCGGAATATTCGTTCGGGTGGGAATCTTTTGGATCATATATGTCGGAATCGAACTAGCTTGGAGATTGCTGGAAATTCGTTTTTACGGCGAATCCGGAATGAAGAATGTGGTCAAAAGCTATGTCGGTATTCTGATGTCGACGTTTTGTATGATTTATTTCATCCAGCGTCCGACAACTATTGTTGCATTGCGAAATCCAGCAAAATTGTTCCTCATGTTTTTACTCTTCAGTCTGATATTGGGCATTGGATTGCGTAGTTACCAGAGCAGTTTTGGAGGTTCGGTGCTCGAGGAACAAACTGGTAGGTTAGTCGCAGGCCCGTTTGTAGTTCCCGGCATCCTAATCGTGGAAGGGATTTATGTCTTGAGAGCTTTAGCACCTTTAGCTGCTCTATCGGGCATGTTATTTCTCACAACAAGGCTACCAAACGGAAAGAGACTGCCGGGAACGACAAGACTTCTCGCCTCTCTCGTTCTCGTTTTTGGCCTGATAGGCGCATTTTTGAGCGGTGGAAGAGCCTCAATTGCTTTGTATGTGATCTTTGTTCTTGTAGTTTTGGTTCTTCGAAGGGCCTATTTCTCTCTGTTTGTGTGTGGATTGTTCTTCGTCCTGCTGACACTTGTCGTAAACGTAAGTTATCGGAGCATCGAGTCGTTCGCGCCGCCTAATGTACTTCGCTCTATAAGTTGGATGGTGTTGGACGGAAGTAACAGTGCGAGCGGCGACATCAATGCATCCACCCGATGGAGGCAGATTCTTTTTGAAGAATCTTTAAAGGAGTGGGATGTTTCGTGGCGCACCCGATTGGTTGGAAGGGGATACAAGGGTTTTTCAGAAACTGACTCTCTAGATAATGAGCAAGGTGGCTATTATGAAAAAATTGATATCGCATTGCAGCGTGGTGCGACACACTCATTATTATCAGACTCGCTGCTTATTTTTGGGATTATCGGAGCGACTCTCTATTACGGACTGCTCTTTTCCCAAATATTACTAGGGTTGGCGATTTTAAGGACTCCGGGAAGCACACCAATAACGCGCTGTTTCGCTTGGATTGTAGCGATTATGGGACTGCATGCGATCGTTGTCGGAACACTTGGTGGCTCATTCTTAGGAATGCTGAACGCGTTACTTGTACTCATCGCGGTAACGGAATGTTGGAAGGATCACAAACTACGTGCCGACAGCGAAGAAGTAGAGGATGAAAGCACGGCAATTGACTCAGATACTAAGTCATTTCCGATCATAGGCGCTCGATGATTTTCTTGGATATACTTACGCCTGTTTTCGAATCAGGATCTGTCTTGGAAACTTGCATTAAGTCTGTGATTGATCAAGGGAGTGAGGTGCGTCATCTGATCCAAGACGGTGCTTCAAAAGATGCAGCCACACGGGAAATACTACGCTTTATTGATACGGATGTAGTTTCGGAGGCAGATACAGGCATGTATGATGCGCTTAATCGCGCCTTGGCCCGCAGTTCCGGAGACGTTGTTGGCCACCTGAACGCTGATGAACAATATTTGCCTGAGGTATTGAGCCGTGTACGCGGGATTTTCGAAGCAAAGCCCGACGTTGATGTTGTATGCGGCGACATGGTTCTCTCGGATTCCGCTTGGAACCCGTTATCATATCGACGTTCGGTATTGCCGCCAGCCGGCTCAGCCGGAGTGATTCCTTTGCCGGTGCCTACTTGCGGAATGTTTTTCCGGCGGCGCTTGTTCGATGCTGGACTTAGCTACCGAGCTGATTTGCGCGCCATTGGGGACGCGGTCTTAGTTCAGCAGCTTATTCAAATGAAGGTTGTATGGTATTTTGATCCAATTCCTTATGCGGTATTTTCAATTCACGACAAAAACTTGTCGAATTCGGGCGCTGCTGAACGTGACCGGAATACAGCTAACCTTCAATCGAGTCTTCCTCGCGCATTGCGTTGCCGCATACAAACCTGGATTCGCAAATGGGCGCGCGGTGCCTACCAAAAACGTGATATTAACATAATGATCTATCCCTCCGGCGGAAAGGGTGCTCGCGTTCTGCGATCAGGCAAGAATCTCGGCTGGAATTGGCCGAAACACTAGGGGCTCGAGGTATGATAGCAAAGCCACTGGATCGTAGTTCATCGCCGAGAACAGAGCGCCGTTTGCGAGTTCTGCAAATCTTCAATCGTTATCTGGACTACGGGGGAGAGGAAGGGAGCGTCTATCGAATTGGTGATTCACTTCAGGCACTTCATGATGTGGAATATTTCATCACATCGAGCAGGGAACTTCAGGGTGGGATTGCGAAATCGATTGCTGCGGTTGCCAAAGTGCATCGGAATACACGAATCGCCGAGCGTTTACGGCGTTTCCAAGCGATCGGTCACTTCGATGTGTGGCTGATTCACAATGTGTTTCCCACAATTTCGCCTGTCGCCTACGAAATCGCGTTCTCAGCCAAAATACCCGTTGTCCAATACCTGCACAATTATCGCCTTTCCTGCGTGAATGGCTTTTTTCTCAATCACGGGGAGCCCTGCACTCGCTGTATCGACGGAAACTTTTTTCCAGCGCTTCAGACCGCTTGTTGGCAGGATAGCCACCTAAAGAGCGGACTCATGGGAAATGTGCTACGAAGGGTTCGAGAATTGGGCGTCTTTGACAAGGTTGCCCACTGGATCGCGATCAGTGAAGCCCAGAAACGGCTTCATGTTCGGATGGGCGTGCCAAATGATAAGATTACGGTTGTTCCGCATTTTTTTCATGCGACGCAGTTAGAGGCAAATAACTTCGAGAGAAACACGATCCTTTATATCGGACGGCTGTCGCGGGAAAAAGGCGTCGATGTGCTTCTGAGAGCATGGAAATCGATAAACTTGAGCTCTGTGCGATTGAAGGTGGTAGGTGACGGACCAGATCGGTTTCGGTTGGAGAACATAGTTCGTGAGGAGGGGATCTCAAATGTGGAATTCGCCGGATTTATTCCTCCCGGCGAGCAGAACTCCGTTTGGAACCATGCGATTGTGTCTGTCGTCCCATCAATCTGGGAGGAGCCTTTTGGCATGGTCGTTCTGGAGGCTTGGAATCGTGGCGTCGGTGTCGTGGTCAGTGCAGTCGGCGGGCTTGATGAGATTGTCACCCATGCAGAGGATGGTTTGAAATTCCCCACGGGAGACGCGGAGGCACTTGCCGGAGCGCTGCGCGAAGTGATCGCAAATCCGCAACTTGGACAGCAGTTTGCACGCTTCGGTCGCGAAAAACTCATTGCGTTCTACAACAAAGATCGCTGGCTTGAGCAGATGCGCGAAGTTTTCGAGAAGGCACTCAAAGTTTGAAGGTGCTCTGAATCTTTGCGCCATGGGTCTGAACTGCGGCTCCGATTAGGAATGGAGTGTAATAGCCAGAATGTGCTGTTAAATGATGATGACCTGAGGCAAAACGACGGTCATCGTTCCTCTAAAAGACATGACCAACAAAATTTTGGCTCCGACGCCGACACTATTCCGATTTTGGATTCCTAGCGGACTGCTGGTGATGGCGGTGTTAGTTGATGTGGTCGTGATTCAGACCACAGTCTCCGGGCTCGTGGGTCTCCTTGTAATCGCCGCCCTCGCATTTGTCCTTCGTCCACTGGAGGTTGCAGTTTGGACAGGAATTTATTCCTGCACGTTTTTCGGGCTGCTGGTGCTGAACGCTCAAGGGGATTTCCAGTGGGAAACAATTATCATCAGGGTGTCGACTTTAGCTGTTGGCGGGATCGTCTGTGTCGCGTCTGCAGAGCTCCGATCGCGGATTCAAGCTTCGCGGGATGAATTGCATCAATTACTCATAACTTTGCCGGTGCCGGCCCTGGTTGCCGATGGAGATGGTGTCATTCAGATCTGCAATGATCGAATGGTGGCGCTTTTTGCCGCTTCAGGGTCTGAAATCATCGGGGCATCTTTTTTCAGCCATTTTTCAGACCCGGATCATCGTGGACAAGAGATCTCTCGCTATGTGGGATGGGTTGATAGCGGAGTCAATGAAGGTGAGTCAGCTGTCTTTGTATTGAACACGGATCCGCCTGTCAGGATGCAGGGTAGCGTTTGTGTGGCATCGCTGAGGCAACGGAAGGCCGTGATAGTGTGTCTCACTGACAAGTCATTGGATTCATTTTGAAGGTTGGCTTTCTTGTCATCGAACTGCGATTTATGACTTCGGAAGGCCAAAGCTAGGGAAGTTACGCCGTGAGGTAGCACGGCTCGAATGGGCATTCAAACGCTGGTGTTCGGACCCAAATCTTGCGTGAGACCCGACCGATTTTGCCGATTTCGGGGGCGCAATTTTTGTTCGCAGACGGGGCGGTGAAGCAGTATGTTTTACGTATGAGCTCGGAACATATCGCCCTCGGACCGAATGCAGTGTTGGCACTTTTTAATGATAGTGACCAAGGCGACGCGGCATCTTCGGAGCTTAAAGCGCAGGGGTTCACTCATCAGGAATTAGGTTCTTCGGGCGAAGAATCCGAGCGGGGGGATACGGAGACCGCTGGACTGGACTACATTCCTGCGGCAGGCGCGA
>JBDNGG010000015.1:0-8202 GCA_041689405.1 Terrimicrobiaceae bacterium
CCCAATGGTTAGCAAGATCGTATGCCTTCTTGTGATTTGTCCGGTTCACCGACAAACACGAATCGAGGATCATCCTTGAAACCCTACCAAGATCGCCACTCCTCAGAATCAATTAGGATTTGCTGAGACACCGCGGAGTTTCAATGCGTGCGCTGACGCGGCGGCTTCCCGCGTCAGAGGGATTCGTGGACGAGCGCCTCGCGCGCCTGATACCATCTCTCGGAAATTAAGAGACACTCTGGCTTGTTCTTTTAAGGTAGCGCTTCGAATGTTGACTCGCTCGCTCCCGCTCGTCTCGCCTTTTAGGCTGAGCGGTGCTCAGTCTCCCCTGCACGCTCCTGCATGCCAGCGGTGTCAACCCTCACGCTATCGCATTGGATACCAGTCAGTCTTCCGCCTTGCCCTGCCTCGAAACTCTTTAGCGATAATGTACCCCTATTTTCGAGAGCTAATACAAGCCAATGCCTTCTGGTGCACCCAATCCGCGGGCATACACTGGAGGAACCGCTCGCCCATCAACTTGATTCCCTCCGCATCGGGGTGAAGCTCGTCGGGCATCGTATGCTCGTCACCGGGCCCAATAATCTGGTTGCCATCCAAGTAGAAGATGTTTGCGTCACCTGCGGTCTGAAATTTCCGTACACTCTCGTCGAGGCGCCGCCGCATCGTTCTCAAGCCGATTTTGCACGGCGGCGCGTCCCATTCCTCGCGCGGCGGGCTGAGAATTGGCGATATCACCAACAAGGGAGTGTCCGGATGGCCGTCCCGAATCGTCATGATAAATCCTTCGACGGCTGAAATCCAGGTACGCAAGGCGTAGTGATTACTCGCCACATTGATGCCGAGGCAGACGCTGATTCGGTCGGCTGGCTGCCGGGCGATCTGGCGCGCGACGGCGGTCTCGATCTTGCACTGGCCCGAAAAGCTCAGGTTCCAAGCATCCCAGCCCTTTGCCCCCGCGACGATCGCGGGCCAAGCTTCTCCCGGTCCGAGCGCGCTGACGCAATGGGTGATGGAACTCCCGTGCGTCACCCATCGCGGCCGCGCTCCTCGCGGCGCCAATCCCGCATTTAATTCCTGCCGCCTCAGGCACACCCGCATGGCAGCCGGCAAGTAGATCACAATGTCGTTGGAAGCATCTGGAAGATCGTTGATCTCCCACACCCGGTCGTCTCCGACCGGAAACGTCTGCCGGGCAAACAACTTCCCGTCCACGTACAAGTCCCACACCGCAGAATCGTCCGCACCGATGAGGGTCGCTTGACCGAATTCCAGCTTCAGCGCGCTGGCCTCCGTGCAGAATCGCAGATGAACACCCGCCGCGGCATTCGCCGTGCGCTCGAGAGGTTCCTGGAAGAACGCCCGCTCCCGATGATCGAGCCGCCAAGGGACGAGACCTCGGTCGGCGGCCTCAAGACTGACCGCGCCAAATATCAGGGGTTCCAGATCAGTAAAAGCCAATGAGGTAATGGGGTTTTGCATAGTAGTAAATGAGGGCCGTTCAAGCGATGTTCGGCGGCAGCGAGCCACTCCGCATCCACTCCGCCCCGCCGAGCGAGCCCGGCGGTGGAGGAATGCGAAACACCTCGTCCACAAGTTCAAGCTGATCTCGATCGAGCAACAGACAGGGCGTCGGCCGTTCCGAGCGCCTTAATCCGGGATAATCTGGATTTTTTACACCTTCTTTACGTAATCGACAGTTCCTTTATAGCCCGAACAGAAAAGCTCACCACGCCAGAGCCCGTTGGTGCCGAGAACTGCGGATTGAAAGAGTCGGAGATTGCAGAGCGGAGTGAGGCTTATGAGGGAGAACTCTCACTTCTTAAACCGCCCCGAATCAAGACATTCCTTTATGGAAAAGCAAATTGACCAGAGCGGATCCCGACCAATAGCCTCTTGCCTGCCGGCGGCGGAGATCCAGCCGTTGCGGAACATGATGTGAACCGGACGGTGACACCAAACCTCCCCCGGAGATCCGGTGGGCTGGTGCCTCGCAACCCAATATCGGGATGACACTAAAAAACCGTGGCCAGAGCTTCATCAGGCGGCGTTCCGTTCCGACGAAACCTGGCTTCTTTCAAGTTTGGATCGGGCAGTTTCCAAGACAGGCCCAGGGGATAAGGCGGAATGGCTTCTGCATGGATCGGAATTCAAAAAAACGGCGAAGGATGAGGCGCTGTTTTGGTTATGAGTTTTTACCAGATCAAGTTCTTTGACGCCGTATCCGCGAATGGCAAACTCCAATTCTCAAATGATCTAGGATGATCAACACCATTTGCATGAAAAAAATCAAACCAGAAGAAGGCTGCAATCAGACGCTCATGGCCGTAGGTGCTCATGCGGATGACATTGAAATAAGTGCTGGCGGCACGCTGCTGAAATTTCACGCGAACGGCTACGGGGTTGATTATGTCATGTCCACCAACAATATGTCGGGTCAGTTTCGGACCAAGAATCCCGACGGCACGCTGAACCGAACCAGTTCGCCTTGGGACCTAATGATGCCAACGAGGAAACGGGAGGCGGCCGAGGCGGCGGCCCGCGTCGGAACGACGCCGGTCCATTTGGATCATCCTCAACGCCACTATTATAACCATCAAGGCGAGCAGGTCGAGGTGCGCTACGGCAGTGAGCGGCCCGGAGAGATCGGACGGGAGACACCAACTATTCTTACCGCACACCAAGATCGAACCGCGGTGGAACGTCTGGCTAATCTAATTCTCGAGCGAAACCCCGAAGCCGTCTTCGTTCATGGTATGGTCATGATTGATATGGAACACGTCGGCACCTGTCTCTTGACCACCAAGGCATACTGGTTGGCCGTGGAAAAAGGCTATCAGGGAATGCTCCTGCATTGGCCCGATAACACCGTCTCGACTTTCGGGGATGCCTACCAGCAGTGGACAACTCATGTCGATGTCACGTCGTACTGGAAAAGTAAAATGGACTGGATCGGACTTCATGCCAGTGTCGTGCTTACGCCTGAGGAAATCAACTATGCCCCACGGGAAGCGGCCTGCGGTTGTGAAAGAGTTGAGGTCTTCGACATTGTTTCACGGGGAGGCGGGCGGATGCAGGAAACACCTTTTCGGATCGAAATCATCTCCAATGCCAGACGCTGAAGGGTGAGGAGCTGTGCTGATGAGTGGTTGTTACCAGATCAATATCGTTGACGCGAAATTTCGCTCCGACACGTTGCCATGGTGGACAATCAAGCGGCTTGGATTCTCCTTACCGAACAATACTGATTCGAACTCCTGAAACATGAAGCACGCAAGCAATATTTTTTCTGTAATGGCAACTTCCTCTGTGGGCGCTGCCATCAACAACCCGATGGAAGCCGCCACAGAAGAGGCTTTTGCCCATTCGGGATCACCAGGCATTCAATCGCCTTCGAAAATCAGCAAAGGACCGCTTATCTTTTTCGGAGTATCAACCTGCGCACTCCGAAAAGGCACGAAAACCTTTTCGGAAAACGTCCAGGATTATGCTACGGCCAACCACTGGGAGACGTCCTTCGTCAATGCAGGCGTTCCCGGCAATACAACCGTCATGGCCAAAAGACGATTCCAACGCGACATCTTGGATCATTCCCCTTCTTACGTGATCATCGACTTTGGAATCAATGACTCCATGGTTGACACTTGGAAAAATCCGCCCGCGACCGGACCGCGCGTTGCTCTCGACGTGTATCTGGAAAATCTCCAATATTTCATTAGAGAAATTCGATCCCACGGCGGACAGGCGATTCTTGTCACCCCGCAACGGCTCTGCTGGACGCCCAAACTTCGCGAACTTTATGGGACTGCACCCTATGATCCAAATGATCCGGATGGATTAAATAGCATACTGGATGACTACGCAGCCGCCATGCGAAAGCTTTCCGCGAAAGAAAAGATTCCCCTAGTCGACATTCATCAGGCATGGATGAAGTTCCCTGATGAGACAGGAGTATCCGCTTCTGAACTTCTGCATGATGGCATGCATCCCAACGATCGTGGGCATCAGGTTATTTCAAATCTTCTGATTGAAAAACTGCTGAACCTTCACGAGAAAAAGGATGCCGGTGGTCTATTCCGGGCGCTTTGAAATGAGGCCTTCTAAGCTCGGCATGATTACCGTAATCCAACGGAGAAACTGTTCTGGCATTGGCTCGACGCAACCGCCTCGACTAAGCCGGTGACCGAACGGGGAGGAAACGACAAACCGGCGGACATCTTTCTCGCCCGCCTCAAGCCCTGAATAATCGAGAAAATAAGTATCCTCTCCGCAACCGACACCCACCCGGCGCGTCAGAAAGAATAGTTACTGATTGGAATGTAACGCTGATAGACGCGGATGGACTCGCGCACGAGCGGCGAGTCGGCAACACGCGAGTCCAAAGCATATCCGTCCCAGGTTTCAATGAGATCCTTCTGGCCGGCGCTGACGTCCGGAAAGGCACCTTGAAGAGCGGCCACCCCAGCAGTGCCGAGAGCTTCGCGGGCACGCTCATCGATTGAGGCAATTCCGATGATGACGGCTTTGATCGTATCGGAAGCGGGTGTTCCGGAGGAAGATGCCAGGCTGCCCACCCGCGATGTCCCGTTGGCAGCGGTTCCGATATCCGCTTTGATCGTCCCGTCGCCCATGAGGAAGGCGATCTCCAAACGAAAGACGTCTTTTGCAATGAGCTCGTAGTTCGTGCCGGGCACCTCCAAATATCCGGCGGTCGCGGCGGCCGTTGCCACGCTGGTAAATTCCATTGCATCGCTGCCGTTCGTCCAGGAAGTCGCGTCAACGCCCCGCTGCAGCGTGCCGTTCGAACCATTGTAAGAGATGACCGACATTCCGCGACCCGCAGTGTATCCGTCAACGTTCGCGAGAAAACTGATGCCATCATTGCCAGCCGTTTTGTCCACTCGGAAGGGAAGATCGTCCCGCACGATAGCTCTGGCCACGTCCGCTGAGATTCGATCCAGCACCTGCCTCGCCCCGGCATCTGCACTGATGCGCCGCTGGGACTGGCCGGTCACCCGCATGGTTCCCTCCGTGAGGCCAACCAACAGAAGCGCCATCATAACAAAGACGGCCATCGCCACCATGAGTTCAATCAGGGTGAATCCGCCGGAGGGATTTCCCGCGCATACAGGAGCGTGGACATCCTGCCCGCTTTCGTTGAGAGATGCGGGCGGGACGCCCACGCTCCTGTGGTGTGTCTTTTTCATGGCGTCGCTTGCGGATTTTTGGGAAGAACCAACAAGACTTCGACCGTCCCGGAAGGCTCCGCCGCCTGGGCCGCCCACCCCACGCTGATCAGAACCGTTGGTGGCGACGAACTGGTTCTATCGCGGACGGCCCACTTCGCCGCGTAAGCCGCATCGGGGTAGCTCCCAGCATTGCCAAGCCATTTACCTTCCTTGGTGAACAAAGCCGTTCCGGCGTTTGCATATGAGAGAGGAAGTTCATATCGCTTTGTCAGTGCCGGATTTGTGGGAGCGAACGCATCCGCGGGGGCACTCAGGATGTCGGCCTGAAGCGCCAAGGCAATATTGGCGGCAGCCGCTTCATCCGCACTCTCCTTCACCAGCCGGAGGCCGGTGGGAAGGACGCCCAGCATGGCAATCAATCCGAAAGCGAGAATTCCCAAGGCGATGGTGACTTCAACCAGCGAAAACGCCCTCTTCCGGTTTGAAGAATATTTCATCATGGCCGATAAACCGAGACTGCTCCGGAGAGTCCCCCAACCTGGACGGCGGCGTAGTTGGCAGCATTGCGGACCGCTCCATTGACCGATGCTTGCAGGCCGATTTCAATAAGCCTGTCGATGTTGGAGGAACTGATTCGCGCTTCACCTTGGCTGTTCCATTGCACCACTTGGGGCCCGAAGGATAGCTCTGCGGGCGACTCCAAAGTGAATTGCAGCGAGCTATCGTTCGCGTCAGCCAGCTGTTTATCAGCTTCCGGCCGCTGAGAATCCGACGAAGACAAGTCGACAAGCCTAGTATTTTCGAAGCGCGCTATTTTTCCGAGTCGACTGATGTTAGTGGATGGGCTCGAAACCCCGGTTTGGGATGCCACAACCGCAACCACCAAAGTATCCTCGTCCTGCCGGAAACCGACCCAGACGTGGGTGTTCTGCGCCATCGCGTAAGCGCGGGCCTGCTCCAAAATCCCCGAGACATCATTGGCCGCTTTGGTCAGCCCTCCTGCACCCTTAATGGCATTAAACGCGTGCACAGCGAGAACGCTGAGAACAACGATAATCGCAATGACCACCAAAAGCTCGAGCAGGGAAAAGGCCCGTCTTTTGCGAATGTCAGCGGGCTCGTTCATTGGGAGATCAAATACCTCTGCTTCCGCTTGGCGATCGCCTCGGCCCGTTCCCGCTCCGCCTTAGCAAGCTTGGCCGGAAGACCGAAGGGCTGAAAACTGGGGCTCCAATCATAAAGCTGCACCCCATACATCGTCTCCAGCGCCAGAGGTCGCAGGGTGGCCTTGTCGATGAACGCGGTGGCCTCGATCCTGGAATTTTCCAGATCTTTCAGTTCGCTTTGGGCCGTCGCGACCGGCTCCGGAAGTTCTTGATTAAGATCTGGAAGCTCCGCCGATTCCGGCTGGACTTCCTGGGAAGCATAGTTCCGGTAAACATAACACGGGCGTCCATTATAGTTGGCAACTCCGAGATAGAATTTATCTGAAACCCACTTCAACTCGCCCAGCCGATCCGTTCCGTGGGTCGGACCGGTCATGGAATCTGATGGGGAATCAATGATTGGATCTCCGCCTATCCGATCTTCAAATAAGACCGCACCCGGAGTCACATAGCGTGTAAATGACGACCCATCACCGTAATGAAAGGTCTCCCGCCGAAGCTCCGCTGCATACGCGTAGTCGATCCTCTTAACGATCAGGTGAGCGGACGGGGAAGGACTGGTGGCTTCTTCAGCGCCGTTTTTTGCATTCAACTCCGACCGGCTTTTCGTTGTCACCATCCAGGCTGAGCCTTCAGAAATGGCGTTCGAAAAGGGCTTGGCCGGTTTCTCACTTGGCTTTGGATCAACCGAGGTCATCTGGGCCCAACCGGAGTGAACCGATAAGAGCAAAACAGTCGCAATAAAGATCTTATTCATTAACCACTTCCTTTCGTTGCTCGAGGACCTCTCCTGTCATTCGGTCAATCGCGACGTAAATCCATTCGCGCCTTTCGGCGTTGACCATAAATTCTGCGCCGCTCTTCGAGCTGGACGTGAAACGTCCGCTTTGCACCACCACATCAATGAGAAAGTTCCATGTCCGGACGGTCCCGATTTCGCCCAGGGTTCGAACGGCGGCTTCACGGGCTGTTTTAATTGTCTTTCCGGCCAGCGGATCTGCGCTGCGGTGGAGCACTCGGGTGATCAGATCGCTTTTGTCGGAGAATGGCCGCACGGTACTTTCCTTCACAATTTCCTCCGCCAGCGCATTCGCCTCAGCCGGGAGAAGTTCCCTCTCAGGAGCCGCGGCATTCTGGACATCGAGTTGCTCGGCGGAATCACGCAACGCCGCGGCGAGCACGGCGGGCTGGCGGGTATTCAAGTTGATGCGACCAGCCACGAGGGGAGTCGGATCTGAGGTTTCTGACACACTGAAAACATCGAGCAGTCCAAGATCGCCGGAGTTCCGTGAGAAAAAGTCGATTGTCTTCCAAGGCAGATCACGAAAAACGTATCCCAGCTCACCCACAGATCGAAACGGTCTGTTTAAAATAAGAGGCCGCTCGGTAATCCGGCCCGGGACAGTGGGCAAAGTTCCAAAATAACCATCCCCGGGGCGAACCACCCCATCGGGATCAGAATATCGAAAGGGGCGGGTTGCATCCAAGTCATCAGGGCTGTTCGAAATCAGCCCGAAAAGAGGCACCTTGTAGCGATTTTTCTGCGAGGCAGATCTCAATTCCGGCATCAACTCGAATCCGGGGGCGAGCTGATAAAGGCCAATCATACCGGACATCCCCCCTCCGCTGGCAACAGCCCATCGGAAATCATTATTGATGAGGCCTCCACCCATATCGGCTAAAAGATTTGCAGGCAGGGGGTGGGGAGAATGCCTAGCCGAATTACCCAGAAAATCGTTTCCCGCAGTCGATCCTGACGCCTGACTCCAGCCGGAAAATCCCAGTCGGTTCGTCCTGGGGTCTGTTTTAACCATGCCGGTGGAAGCGCTGCGACTTCTCCATTGGTA
>JBDNGG010000016.1:0-3240 GCA_041689405.1 Terrimicrobiaceae bacterium
AGCGCGCGATGCCCTGCGCCGACGATGGCAGTTCGAATGGGTGTAGTCATAAGAGCAAAGTCAGGGCGAGTGCGTATGCGGGGAAGTTTCACGCGCCGTATCCGCTCTGTAAATCGAAGATGATGCGGTCTGGTAAAATTACCAATGTCTATCTGCAATGTCGTCTAATAAACAGCCCGGCCACCGGAAAGGTCAAACGTGAATCCGGTGGTAAAGCTGTTCTCCGGCGAAACGATGAAACAAGCCATATCAGTGAACTCATCCAGGGTTCCGCAGCGCTGCATGGGAATCCTCGAAGTCATGTAATCGACCTGGATCTCCGGCATCGCATCAACCAGGGCGGTTCGGATAACCGCCGGAGCGAGTGCATTCACCGTGATTCCGGTGTCGGCGTAATCCTTTCCCAGAGATTTGGTCATTCCGATCACCGCTGCCTT
Source organism: Terrimicrobiaceae bacterium (assembly GCA_041689405.1). Classification (GTDB taxonomy): domain Bacteria; phylum Verrucomicrobiota; class Verrucomicrobiia; order Chthoniobacterales; family JAATET01; genus JBDNGG01. The sequence goes on from JBDNGG010000016.1 coordinate 438, forward strand.
TGACGCGGAATAAGCAAGCATACCGGCATTGCCATCCTTGCCGGCAATCGACGCGATATTCAGGATCCGGCCATAATTTCCGGACAGCATGTGCGGCAAAACATTTTTGCAGGTGAGAAAGGTTCCCCGAACGTTGATTGCAATCACTCGGTCAAAATCGTCAGGATCGACCTCGTGCCCTTTGATGTTCGTCTGGCCGGTAATCCCCGCGCAATTTACCAGGATGGTCGGATTGCCAATGGCATTGACTGTTTCAGCTACGGATTTCGAGACGGCGTCCGATGAAGTGACGTTTGTTACTTTCCAGTGACACTTTGGCCCAAGCTCCTCTGCGGCTTGGCGGAGCTTGTCCTGGTTGACGTCGAACAGACAGACCGTCGCGCCTTTGGTGATGAGTTTCTGAGCCGTTGCCCGGCCTAGTCCGTCGGCACCGCCGGTGACGATGGCAATTTGATTATTGAAAGGAAGCATAAAGTGAGGTGGGTAGCCGACGAAATCTGTGATTTTCCAAATGTCGCCAATTTTTTCAGGTAGTAGAGGGTTTGTCAAAGGAGCCGCATCGGCTGACCGGTTCGAGACTGGGATTTGCCATCGAATTTTTTTCGAGCTACGGCTCAGACGCCATGGATTTCAATATCACGCAGTAGGCAGGAGCGAAAGAGGAAATCCCTCTTAGACAGTTCGAGTAATTCGACGGACTTGAACTCCGCGGCCTGGCGACGCCATTCGTCGCGGGATTCGGATAGGTCAGCATACCTAAGCTCCCGGAGAATTCATGTGTCCAGCGTCCATTGGTTGGTTCGATATTTTGCTACGGCATCCAGATCGAGCTCGATACCGAGCCCGGGTCCGGTCGGTACGACAACGTTCGATCCTTCGTATTCAAGAGGCCTTTGGATCAGATCGTCCTCTCGGACGAGTTCTCCGAATATATCGGAGGGCAGAGTTGCTGCCTGGCAGGAGGCGCACTTGTGGACATAGCTCGCCTCCAGGATTCCGAGATCCACTTCACTGCCGTGCCAAAAAGGCTTATTCGCCAGGCTGGCAATCGTTCCCATCCGGTGCACGGCAAAAGCGCCTCCGTTGAGATTAAAGTAGTCGCAAGCATCGAGTCGGAGCGCGCGAAGAATGTCCGTCTCGTGCTGATAGCCCATTTCCTGGTACGGGAGTGCGATGTGCAGCGCGACGGGAATAGGGATCATCCCCCGGAGTCGAGCGAGCGATTCAAGATCCCAACGCGAGATCGGATCTTCGAGGCAAAGTACGTTGCCGGTGTCGGCCAGTTCCATGGCGATCCGTCGAGCGGTTGGGACGTCGTCGAAACGCTGATTGGGATCGAGGATGACTTTAAACTCCGGTCCGCAGGCTTCACGGATCGCCTGGCACCATTCGACAACGGGATCGTTCGCTGAGCACTTGAACTTGATACAATCAAATCCCCTCGCTTGCCCTTCCCGTGCCTTGCGAGCGGCATCAGGAGTAGTGCGGTGTCCGGTCCAGTAGCCACATTTGACTCTGTCCCGAAATCTTCCACCAAGCAGATCGCTCAACGAGCAATTCCTCAGTTTGCCAATGGCATCAAGAACTGCGGTTTCAAATCCATCGTAGATGCGTCCACTGGGGAGCGGAAGAGCTTGTGCGTTCACGGTTCGCAGATTGACGCCTACGAGCGTGCGCGCGGTGTCCCTGACCGCAGAGGCCCGCAGCCCACGATAGAACTCGCCAATGCCCGTGATTCCTTCGTCGGTCTCGAGGCGAATGATCAGTTTGGGAATTTCATCAAATTGGATGGACCATGCTTCCCGGCCGCGGTGTGGGAGCATATGCAATGGATGATCGGACTCCGCACTGTTCACGCTGTCTGGCCGTGCAGGAACGATGACCTCGTCGAGATGGATGCGGCGAATGATCATGCGCGATAGTAGTGGGAAAATGATTTACTCATTATTCCAAAGCAAGGTTGTGGTTCCGCCATCAATGCAGATCGATTGACCGGTAATCATCCGGGATTTGTTGCCGAGCAGGAACTCGACCAAAAATCCGACTTCTTGCGGGGTGGTTAGGCGGGGGATTGCCTGCCGCTTTTCTGCAAACTCAGACATCCACGCGACAGGGTCATCGACCAGATTGCCAAGCAGTTCTTCATTTTGCGGGCTTTCGACGAGTCCAGGATGAACGATGTTGGCTCGGACGTGTTGCGGACCATAGTCGATGGCAAGGCCTCGCGTGAATGCCTCGAGAGCCGCCTTGGTTGCAGCATAGTGAGCGTATCGTTTAGAACCCAGCTTTGCGTGAATGGAGCCAATATTCACGATGGCTCCCGCCGTCTTGCACAACTCTGGGATTGCCGCGCGGACAAAGCGGAATGAGGCCATGAAGTCCACGTTGAAAAGGTTGAGAAATTCCTCGTCAGACACATCCCCTGCGGGTTTGGTCAGCCCAACGCCCACGTTATTGACCAACCCATCCAGTCGCCCGAATTGCGTGAGAGCGGCAGCGACTGTTTTTTCCGCGGCATCGTCCGCCGTGACATCCGTGATCACGGCGAAGATATCCGAGTTCGGGTGGCTGGCAATAAATGCCTCGGCACGGTCCCGCTTGCGATCCGTCAGCACAATTTGCCACTCCGCAGCGATCAATGCCTCCGTCAATCCATGTCCAATCCCCTCTCCGGCGCCGCCCGTGACGATCGCGACAGGCCGAGGGGTGGGTGACGTTTGCAACATCGCCTGATGATACAAAACGGTGTTTGTTACACAAGTAATTTTCGTTTCATCACATTCTGATATCGATCTCTGGCATG
>JBDNGG010000017.1:0-3811 GCA_041689405.1 Terrimicrobiaceae bacterium
ATGCTCAGCAAGGACCAGCCCTGCTGCAGCGTCTCGTCAGCGGCTTTCCGTACAGTGAAATCAATATCGATGCAGAAAATCTCGGGCGGATGACCCGGACGCCGCACGACCGTGTGACTGGAAAATACGTTGATCCGGGAGCCATCCTTGCGCATCAGCTCTAACTCCGCGTTGGGGATATTCTGGCCATGCTGGGCGACTCCGGCGAGAGCCGCCTGAACCTGCGGGCGCAATCCAGGTGGGATGATAAGATCGAGCAAATTTTGTCTGGTGGCTTCTGTTTCCGCGTAGCCATAAAAGCGCTCGAACGCTTCATTTCAATACTGGATAGTTCGATCGACTCCATTGAATCGCCACAGCGGGTGCGCTTCTGAGTAAGTTTTGAAATCGTCTCTCACTCTCGGCTAACGCCGCCTCCGCACGTCGCCAGTCCGTGACATCCCGTTGGATGCCGATGAACTGAACCAGTTGACCGGTCTTGTCGAAGTTGGGAATAATCGAGAGTTCGTTCCAAAACGGGGTGCTATCCCGCCGATAGTTCAGAATCTCCCCTTCGAACCACCCGGCTTGGTAGCCGGTCATTTTTTTAAGGCCCCGCATGCGCGTAATGGGTCGGGCCGTTCACGTCTGTGATGATCACGCCTTGGGAGACGTGATCCAGAGCGAGGTTGCGAAGCGTCAGCTCGTGGGCTCCGCGAGCGGTCAGACCCCAGCATTTGTGCGCCTGAGTCCCGAAGGAGCCAGGGAGGTAGACGAAATTACGCGATCGTTACGACCAAGTTTCGTCTCCGATAACACGTGAAAACGCCATAGGCAAACCCTATGCAATTCAAAGGAAACAAGTATTTCGCCAATCAGAGGAAACGTGCTAAAACTCCAAATAGTCCAAGGCAAATAAGTCCCGGACAGAAATTGCATTCATAGAGCTGAGGAAAAATACATATGTCAGACGAATCTCCCGAGTCCCCCCAAGGCAAATGCCCTTTTAATCATTCCGCCACCCCCTCCGTTATAACGGGCGGTGGCACGACCAACCAAGACTGGTGGCCGAACCGGCTGAAGGTCGAGCTGCTAAACCAGCATTCCGTGAAGTCCAATCCCATGGGTGAGGACTTCAATTACGCGGAGGAATTCAATAGCCTCGACCTTCCTGCGGTGAAGGCTGATCTGGCCGCGTTGATGACGGATTCGCAAGACTGGTGGCCCGCAGACTTTGGCCACTACGGCCCGTTTTTTATCCGTATGGCATGGCACAGTGCCGGCACCTATCGCACCGGAGACGGTCGCGGCGGCAGTGGTCGTGGGCAGCAACGATTTGCGCCGCTGAATAGTTGGCCTGACAACGTGAACCTCGACAAGGCGCGCCGCCTCCTCTGGCCGATCAAGCAAAAGTACGGCCGTAAGATTTCCTGGGCCGATCTCATGATCCTCACCAGTAACGTTGCCCTCGAAACGATGGGCTTTAAACCTTTCGGATTTGGTGGCGGTCGTGCGGATACGTGGGAGCCGGATCAGGATGTCTATTGGGGCCGCGAGACGACGTGGCTGGGTGGCGACGTGCGTTACGCGCAGGGCTCCGAAGGGGTCGATAAAGATGAATCTGCAGTACTTGTTTCCGAGGATGATGCGGATGGTTACATCCACAGCCGCAATCTGGAACAGCCTCTTGCCGCCGTGCAGATGGGGTTGATTTACGTAAACCCAGAGGGTCCGGACGGCAATCCAGACCCTCTTAAAGCGGCCTACGACATCCGCGACACCTTTGCTAGAATGGCCATGAACGACGAGGAAACCGTCGCTCTCATCGCTGGCGGCCACACCTTTGGGAAAACGCACGGCGCTGGGCCGGCAGACCATGTCGGCCCGGAGGCAGAAGCCGCTCCCATAGAGGAACAAGGGTTGGGATGGAAAAGCAGTTTTCGGACTGGCAGGGGCGCTGACGCCATCACCAGCGGCCTCGAAGTCACGTGGACGCAGGCACCCGCTCAGTGGAGCAATTACTATTTTGAGAACCTGTTTAATTACGAATGGGAACTGAGCAAAAGCCCGGCAGGTGCGCACCAGTGGGTTGCAAAGGACGCAGAAGCCACGATTCCAGATCCGTTTGATCCATCGAAAAAGCGTTTGCCCACCATGCTCACAACCGACCTGTCGCTGCGCTTTGACCCGGTCTACGAAAAGATTTCCCGCCGCTTCATGGAGAACCCGAATGAGTTTGCCGAAGCATTCGCACGCGCGTGGTTCAAGCTTACGCATCGCGACATGGGACCCCGTGACCGCTACCTGGGGCCGGAAGTCCCGAGCGAGGATCTCGTGTGGCAGGATCCGATTCCTGCCGTTAATCACCCGCTCATTGATGCGCAGGACGTTGCCTCACTCAAGAGCAAGGTGCTTGCCTCAGGCATTATTGGTTCGCAACTCGTATCGACCGCATGGGCCGCGGCATCCAGCTTCCGTGGCTCCGACATGCGAGGCGGCGCAAATGGTGCGCGCATCCGTCTCGCCCCTCAAAAAGACTGGGAAGTAAACCAGCCCGTCCAGCTTGCCCGTGTGCTTGAAGTTCTGGAGGCCATCCAGAGTGACTTCAATGCCGCACAAAGTGGCGGCAAGAGGGTTTCGCTCGCAGATCTCATTGTCTTGGCAGGTAATGCCGGCGTCGAGCAGTCTGCAAAAACCGCCGGATACGAAGTCGATGTTCCGTTCACTGGGGGCCGCATGGACGCATCGGCAGAGCAAACCGACGTCGAGTCCTTCGCGGTGCTGGAGCCGATTGCGGACGGCTTTCGCAATTACCTCAAGGGCAACTATACCGTGCCTGCCGAAGCGCTTCTCATCGACAAGGCGCAGCTATTGACGCTCACTGCCCCCGAAATGACCGCCCTCGTCGGCGGCCTGCGTGTGCTCAATACGAACACAGGCGGAGGCACCCACGGAGTATTTACCAAACGCGCTGGATCGCTCACCAACGACTTTTTTGTCCATCTTCTAGACATGAACACCGTCTGGGCTCCCCTCGGCAAGAACCCGGAAGTATTCGAGGGTCGTGATCGCACCTCTGGCGAGTTAAAGTGGACCGGCACCCGTGCCGATCTCATCTTCGGCTCGAACTCCATCCTCCGCGCCCTCGCGGAAGTGTATGCATGCGCCGATGGCGAGAAGAAGCTCGTTCACGACTTCGTCGCCGCTTGGACCAAAGTCATGAACCTCGACCGGTTCGATCTCGCCTAACACTCCGAGTTCACTCTGCGGGATATTCTGTTTCAGTTTTTGGTTTATGACGCAATTCATTGGGCCAAGGCAAAAAGTGGACCGATTTTGGGTTCTTCGCTATTTCCAGTGGGGTCGCGACTTCGTCAGCCCGGAGAGCTTGCGGAAATTAGCCGGTGGTACTAGCCACCGGAATATCAACCGATGATGACATCAGCCCCGGCAGGGGCGACGGATCAAAACACATACCGACTATCAAACTCCACTCCGTGTCGCTGGAGGAGTTCCAGATATTCCTCGCGAAACGTGCGCGTACGATGGTACTCCTCCTGGTTTTCAATGTAGCGCCGGACAGTAACACTCTGCGACTGGCTCACAGTGAATGCTCCGTAACCTTCCTGCCACGCAAAACGACTTAAGCCCGGGGTTTCATGGACCCATCGCGAGGAAACGGACTTCAATTCGCGCATTACATCGGAGAGGCAATGCGTTGCTCGTAGTCCCACCATCAAATGAACATGGTCGGAAACACCACCCACGACCTCCGGCACACCACCAAGGGTGCGCACAATGCCACCCATGAAAGCATGCAAATCGCCACGCC
>JBDNGG010000018.1:0-12450 GCA_041689405.1 Terrimicrobiaceae bacterium
CGTCGCGAGGTTGTCGTGCCGCCCGATTGGCGGGAGAAAATAATCGCCGAAGATTCCCCATCAAACTCCACTGCAACAATACACGGCTCGGGATCACGGCCGAACAGAAGCGGATTGGCGAACTGCGGATCCATCAGACTTATCGCGCCACCGCACCGAGGATCGCATCCACGACCCCGGGAATATCATGAACCCGGGCTTCGGTATCCACGGTCAATCCCTGCGTCATCATCGTCGCGGATGTGACCGGACCGATACTCACGGTTTTCATTCCCTCCGGCCATGGCAGGTTGAGGGCTTGGAAGTTTTCCACCGTGGACGAGCTGGTAAAGGTAATCCAATCGGCACCACCTTCCTTCAAACGAGCGATCCCTCCCGAAACGTCCTCTGTTTCCGGCACAGTGCGATACGCCACAGCTTCATCCACAATTGCCCCCAGTTTGGTGAGCTCCGTTGCCAGGACATCCCGAGCACCCTCCGCGCGTGCCAGCAAAATCCTAACGTTCTCGACAGACGTTTCAGCCTGTAGGGCCGTCACGATTTCCTCGGCGACATATTTCTCTGGTTGAATGTCCACGGCAAGATGGTAAGCGCGCACCCGCTCAGCCGTAGCTGGTCCGATGGCCGCAATTCGCAAGCCCCCGATCTCACGGGCGTCTTTGTACAGCTTGTAGAACATTTCAAAAAACGCATCCACTCCGTTAGGACTAGTGAAAATCAACCATTCGTAGGTGTGTGCGTAGGCAACCAACTCCCCAAAGGCACGCATGTCCGCAGGAGGCTCGATGCGGATAGTTGGGAGTTCGAACGCGTCCGCACCCAACTCCCGAAGCGCCTCAATGAGCACTCCGGCCTGCTTTCGCGTGCGGGTAACCGCAATGCGTTGCCCAAACAGCGGCTTGGACTCAAACCAATTCAGCGACTCACGACAGTTCACCACCTCCCCAATCACCGCGACTGCAGGTGCTTTAAATCCCGCTGTTAAAGCCACCGATGCGATCGAGCCAATCGTGCCTGTCAATGTTTCCTGGCGCGGCGTCGTTGCCCACCGGATGAGCGCTACCGGAGTCTCCGCAGGCATCCCTGCATCCAGCAGAGACGCTGTGATGGCATCCAGGCGCTCTATTCCCATCAGCATCACCTTAGTGCCTGGTGCATTCGCTATCGCGACGTAATCGATTGCAGTCTCCGGCTTGTTCGGGTCTTCGTGTCCGGTGAAAATCGTGAGCGCGGCATTGTGTGCACGATGGGTCACCGGGATGCCGGCGTATGCGGGTCCAGCCAATGCAGACGATACGCCGGGGACAATCTCGAACCGTAGCCGGGCTGCCGCAAGCGCTTCAGCCTCTTCTCCTCCCCGGCCGAAGAGGAAACAGTCCCCTCCCTTCAACCGCACGACGCACTTGCCCTCCTTGGTAAGGCGCACAAGGAGCGCATTGATGTCGTCCTGCTTCATCGTGTGAGCACCAGCTTTTTTCCCGACATAAATCGAATCCGCACTTGCCGGTGCGATTTTCAAAAACTCGGGGTTACTCAAATAGTCGTAAACAACGACATCCGCGCGTGTGAGACATTCGCTCCCGCGCACGGTGAGCAATCCTGGATCCCCTGGGCCTGCGCCCACGAGGTAGCATATTCCTAAATTATTTCGTTTGGCCATAAAGCTGATCGATTACGTCTGATGCGGCCCGAGTCCATTCGGTCAGGGGCTTAGTTACTGAAGCCGTGGCAGGATCCGATGCGGGATCATAATACCATGCGGCCTTCAGGTGAATCGTGTCCTTGGCAATGGTGGCAAGAACTCCGACTGGCGTGTGACACCCACCGCCTAAGCCGGCCAGCACGGCACGCTCGGCGGTAACAGCCACCGCGGAGGGAAGATCGTGGATCGTCTGGAGCACTGCCAGTGTTTCATGGTCATCGGCGCGGCATTGCACCGCTACGGCCCCCTGCCCTGGTGCGGGAAGCATGAATGCCAATGCCGTCTGATGAAAACCATCCATACCCAAAGCACACCCGGCCATGCTTAGACGGCGAATCCCAGCCCCCGCTAGAACGATGGCCTCCAGCCCATGCTGGTCCCGCAATTTTTTAATCCGGGTCGGGACATTTCCACGAAGTTCCACCACCTCAAGGTCGGGACGTTCCGAAAGCAAAAAACATCGCCGACGCAAGCTACCCGTCGCCACGCAGGCACCTGGAGACAATCCCTTCATGCCTCCCGGATGCTTGGAAATCAGGACATCATCAGGTTCCTCCCGTTGCAGGATGGCACCCAGCACAAGTCCCTCAGGATTTTCAATGGGAAGATCTTTGAGGCTGTGGACCGCGAGGTCAATCGACCGATCCAGCAGGGCACGTTCAAGCTCTTTTGTGAACAGTCCTTTGTCAATTGGCCCGGGATTGCTTAGTGAGATATCCAAGCGGGCATCCCCCGTTGTCTGGATGACCTGCTCATGAATCTGGACGTTCGAGTTTTCCTTGCGCAACAGGACGGCGACCATACGTGTCTGAGCCAGTGCAAGGTCGCTGCCTCGCGTGCCGATGGTAAATGGTTTCATAACCGGGTTTTTCCTCCGAAGGAACTTCGAGCCATCCAGCCTACAAAATCGCCGACGTGTGAATCGATGATCGCTTCACAATGTTCAACCTCCTGCTGACGCACGGCCATCGAACGTCTGGCAATATCCTGCAGGGAATCAATGTCGTAAAGAAACACGCCGTCGAGCGAGTTAACATCTGGATCAATGTCTCTTGGCACCGCGAGATCGATCAAGAATAAAGGTCGCCCTGACCGACGGCGAACCATCGGCTCCAGTTTTTCGCGATTCAAGAGATAATGCGGAGCACTCGTTGAGCTGATCAGGATATCCACGTCATCAAACTCGCGGTGCCAATGGTCAAAATGGATTGCCATGCCGCCAATCTCCGCCGCGAGTTGCGCTGCACGCTCAAACGTGCGGTTGGATACAATCACCGTTTTGACTCCGCGCGAGACCAAACTCCGCGCCGTACGCTCGCTCGTCTCGCCGGCGCCAAGGACCATCACTCGATGATTATTCAAATCACCAAAAATCTTCCCGGCAAGGTCAACGGCTACGGAACCAACGGACGTCGCGCCACGAGTGATCGCCGTACCCGTCCGGACGGATTTGGCAACTCGAAATGCTGACTGGAACAGCCGGTTTAGAACCCGTGACGTCGTCCCAACGCCAGTTGCGGTCGCATACGCCTGCTTCACCTGCCCGAGAATCTCAGTCTCTCCGAGCACCATCGAGTCGAGGCCACTAACCACGCGAAACAAATGCCGCACGCTCGCCGGTGTGTCGTGGTGGTAAAGCGGCGCATCCACGCCAGACCGCGCGTTCAGCAATCCACGCAGCCCCTGCAACGAGCGCTCTGGGCAAATCCCTGCGGTGTAAAACTCCACGCGATTGCACGTCGACAAAAGCACGGCCTCGGAGAGCCCATCAATGGCCTTGATCTGCTGCAAGACGGCTCCCATTTCATGCTGCGGCACAGCAAACCGCTCACGCACTTCAACCGGTGCCACATGATGATTGATGCCAGCGCAGAGGATATTCATAACCTCACCACGGAAAGGAATTGGATCCCAGGCAAAGTGACTAGAGCAAATGCAAAAATTCCTAAAGAATACATGGCCACCCGTCCGGGCGTGAGCCAATGAAGGCGCTGCGCCGTTACAAGCGCTCCGTAAAATATCCAGATCAGTCCCGAACTCCAAAACTTCAAACTATTCACAGGCAGCCCCGCAATCATGCCACAAATGAATCCGATGCTTAATATCGTGAACCCCGTGATCAACAAGCGCCCGTTGGCAGCACTGAGATCCGTGATGGGCGGTAGATTGTAAAAAAGCTCTGAGGCGCTGCGGGATTTGAGTTGGTGCTCCTGCACGAGATACATACATCCCGAGATGGCCGCGAGCCCGAACGCACCATAGGCGATCATCGAGAGTGCGGCGTGCGCCTCAATCCAAGGATTGGGAACAACCACCACCGCAGGACTGTCGACAAGCGAGACTAATGCGACCAACAAAAGCATCGCCACCAGCGGAGCCGTGAACGCCCCCATCAGCGACAACCGATACGTCGGCCCGACCAGCAAGTAGATCAGGGCAATCGACCAACTTAAAAATACCAAGACCTCAAACAGATTTGTAATAGGACACGCACCGACAATCTGCCCGCGCTGGTAAAGGAACACCGACTGAAACACAAAGCCGGCAAGCATGGTCACGACATTAAAGCGCGCCGGACGGAAGCGTCCCGCCCCCAAGGCATACAACGTGTATCCCAAGCTGAGCAGGAAACAACCCAGCGCTCCAACCAACCAATATCGCTCCATTAAGTCAGGGAACTTAATCCACGGCAGCCGGTTGCTGCAACTGCTTATTGGCTTCGGTCCCAGTAGGAATTTCTGATGGCAGCCAGTAAAGTTGCAGGGCTACGGCTTGCATTAATAGCGAGGTTTTTTCTGCAAATCGATTTTTTGCTGACTCGTCATCCTGATATATGGCATTTTATGTTCAGCATATGATCACTTTTTTGATCTCTACGTGACAAGTTGGTAAACTTGGCACAAGGGTTGCATCGTTGCATCCCTTGATTCAACCGCTAAAACCTCCCGAATTCGATGATTTCTATCACTATTGACAATCTGGTCAAAAAATTCGGCGATAACGTCGCGTTGAACGGCCTGACCTTTCGCATTGAGCCCGGAGAGTTGTTTTTTCTTTTAGGCCCGAGTGGCTGCGGGAAAACAACCCTGCTAAGAAATATCGCAGGATTTTACATTCCGGAAGCCGGGCGCATTTTTTTCGGCGACGACGACGTCACGCGGCTTCCACCCTACAAGCGCAACACTGGAATGATGTTTCAAAGCTATGCCTTGTGGCCACACATGACAGTGGCGCAGAATGTCGCGTTCGGGCTGATTGAGCGTAAGGTCTCGAAGCCGGAAATCGAGCGCCGTGTGGGTGAAGCACTCGAATCTGTGCGGATGGAATCGTATGCCTCCCGCAAAATTGCCCAGCTTTCCGGTGGCCAACAACAACGCGTCGCTCTCGCACGCGCTCTGGTAATCCGCCCACGGTGCCTGCTGCTCGACGAACCGCTCTCCAACTTGGATGCAAAGCTTAGGCTGGAAATGCGCACGGAGATCCGGCGGGTCTGCAAGGAATTTGGGCTCACGGCGATCTACGTAACCCATGACCAAAAGGAAGCACTGTCGATCTCTGATCGTATGGCGATTCTCGAAAGCGGAAACATCGCGCAAATCGGTGACCCGGAAACCGTCTATCGCCGCCCGGTCACGCGAGTCGTCGCCGACTTCATCGGTGAGACTAACTTCATCGCCGGAAAGATTCTTACGGCCACCACAGACACTGCACGGGTTGAGACGGCAATCGGTGTCTTTGATGGGGTGGTCACTGAGACAGAATGGACGCCTGCTCCGGGTGCCTCCGTGACGCTATCGATACGCCCCGAAGCATGGACGATCAGCACGTCGCCCGCATCGAATAACTGCGCCTCAGGCCGGATCGGCGAAGCAATCTACCTGGGAGAAGTCGCGCAATACCAATTCCAATCCGGTGGCGAAGCATTGAAAATTTTTGAGCTCAACCCTCACCTTTCACAACGTCGAGCGGATGTGCTATTATTTGTTACGGCCAAGCCGGACGACGTCGTGATCCTGCGTCGCTGACCATGCTCACGCGAGTCCTCATCATCACCGGGCTTTTGGTTGCCATCGTTGGCCTTCCGTTTCTATTGCGCCCGGAGGAGGACACCTTGGCGAAAGCGGATGATACGCTCGTGATCGTTACACCGCACAACGAAGCGATCCGGTATGAATTTACCCGCGCATTTTCCGAATTTTACCGGGACCGCACGGGGCGATCGATCCGGATCGATTGGCGCATTGTTGGCGGTACTAGCGAGATCGCCCGGTATCTCGCGTCAGAATATTACACCGTATTCGAACGGGAGTGGAAACGGGCGGGGCATCGGTGGACGGATGCCGTCGCCGCCGGATTCTCCAATCACCGCCTGACACTCCCGGAAGATCCGACGCAGGACGAAGAGGCGCAGAAGGCCCGCAGGATGTTTTTAGCATCGGACTTCGGCATCGGGGTGGATATGTTTTTTGGCGGTGGGGCTTATGACTTTGTTCAGCAGACAGATGCGGGGCGCCTCGTAGCTTCCGGGATTGTCGCTGCACGACCCGATTGGTTCAATGAATCCAGCATCCCCCAAGCGGTCTCAGGGGAGCCGTATTACGACCCCGAAGGCCGATGGGTCGGAACCTGCCTGTCATCCTTTGGCATCGCCTACAATACCGACTCATTGAAACGTCTGGGCGTAGAATCGATGCCTGCGGCGTGGATAGACCTCACCAACCCGATGTTCTTCCAACAAGTGGCGCTGGCGGACCCCACTAAGAGCGGATCAGCCGCAAAGGCATTTGAAATGGTCATCCAGCAGCAAATGCAGATTGCGCATGATACAGCCCTCAAAGAGGGTAAATCCGAAGCCGAAGCACTGGAGATCGCCAAGTCCGAGGGCTGGGTAGCAGGTCTCCGAATCATCCAGGCAGCATCTGCAAACGCCCGTTATTTCACCGATGCCGCCGGAAAAGTCCCCATGGATGTATCGCTCGGGGATGCAGCTATCGGGATGTGCATCGACTTCTTCGGGCGATTCCAAAGCGAGGCCGTCCGCGTCGGCAATAACGAATCCCGTCTCCAATATTTCACACCCCACGGAGGATCCTCCGTGGGAGTGGACCCCATCGCCATGCTACGCGGCGGCCCGAACCCGAAGGCCGCAAAGTTGTTTATCGAATTTGTATTGTCCGAAGACGCACAGAAGCTGTGGAATTTTAAAGTTGGCACTCCGGGTGGCCCCGTCCGCTACGCGCTGCGCCGACTCCCGATTCGGAAGGAACTGTATGCTCCTGAATATAAGTCTTTCCTCTCCGACCCTGACGTCGAGCCTTATGAAGAGGCGAAGTTCTTCACTTACCACGAGGAATGGACGGCCCCGCTCTTTGCTCCTCTGCGGTTTATCATCCGGGTCATGTGTCTGGATACCCATGACGAGCAAGTGGCTGCATGGAAGGCATTGATCGATGCTGGATTTCCACCGGAAGCAACCGCCAAGTTCCAAGACCTCAATGCCGTCAACCACCAGGCAGCCTTGGAATCGATCCGACCTGTCCTGCGGTCCCCAAAACGTATCGACGAAGTCATATTAGCAAAACAGCTCGGAGACCATTTCCGAAAACAATACCGCGAGAGTGCCGAACTTGCGCGACAGGGCAAATAAATAAGGAAAATCCATGTCTAAAAAACTCTCGATTTTTGTCTTCGTACTGACTGCTGTTTTCTTTGCGTGTTTTTTTATTCTGCCGATTATTGAGACGCTCAAAGGCGCGTTTTACGAACCTGGGAGTGGCTTCACCATGGCGTATTTTTTGGAGGTATTCCGCAACCCGATTTACCTCGAAGGGCTGTGGAATTCGCTCCTCATGGGCATATTTAGTACGATTCTAGCCATCGCCATCGCCCTACCGCTTGCGTTCCTCGCAGACCGCTTTTTATTTCCCGGAAAGACTATTCTGTCAGCGCTAATCCTGATCCCAATGATCCTGCCGCCCTTCGTAGGAGCCATCGGAATTAAGCAAATCCTGGGACAAATGGGTGCCCTGAATGCCCTGCTGCAATCGATGGGGCTCATGGATCCCGGCCATCCGATTGACTGGCTGGGCCAAAGTCGACTCGGGGGGGTGGTCATCATGAATGCGCTCCATTTGTATCCGATCCTCTACTTGAACCTCGTCGCCGCGCTGGCCAATGTGGACCCGGCAATGGAAGAAGCCGCTGAAAATCTCGGATGCACGGGTTTCCGGAAATTCAGAAAAGTCACATTACCACTAATCATGCCGGGGTTATTTGCCGGCGGCACGATCGTATTTATTTGGGCCTTCACCGAGCTGGGCGTGCCGCTGATGTTTGAATTCAATCGCGTGACATCGGTTCAGATTTTCCATGGCATCAAAGACATTGGAGGCAATCCCTTCCCTTTCGCCTTGGTAGCGGTGATGCTCCTGTTCACGGTCATACTCTATGCCGCGAGCAAATATTTCTTTGGTCGTGATATGCATGCGATGATGCCTAAGGCAACCAGCCTTGGTGGCCCCAAGCCACTTCCGCCGCTTCGCGCGCTGGCATGCACGGCATTGTTTGCAGCGATCACCTTTGTGGCGGTGCTCCCGCACATCGGCGTCATTTTGGTGGCATTTTCGACGGATTGGTATGACCGCATTCTCCCGACCGGTTGGACTCTGGCTCATTTTGATTCGGCGCTCGGCCACAACCTCACGCTCCCGTCGATTCAGAACAGCCTGAAATACGCATCGCTTGCGACATTGATCGATGTCGTGCTCGGAATCGCCATCGCCTACGTCGTCGTGCGAACCAAGCTTCCAGGGCGGCAGATTCTCGACGCGATGTCGATGCTTCCCCTTGCTGTGCCGGGCTTAGTACTCGCGTTCGGCTATCTTGCAATGACGCAGGAGGGCAAATTGTTTGGGTTTATGGATCCAAAGGTAGATCCATTGCTCATCCTGGTAATTGCTTACAGCGTGCGCCGACTGCCGTATGTCGTACGCTCCGCGGCGGCCGGATTTCAGCAGACGAGCGAAACACTTGAGGAGGCCGCGCTAAATCTCGGCTGCCCACCACTCCGCACGCTTCGAAAAATCACAATCCCGCTCATCGCCGCCAACCTCACGGCCGGCGCGATGCTGGCTTTTTCGTTCGCTATGTTAGAGGTCTCTGATTCCCTGATCCTCGCGCAAAAACAAGAGGATTTTCCAATAACCAAGGCGATCTACGAACTCTATCAGCTTTTGGGCGAGGGTCGTTTTGTGGCAAGCGCACTGGGCGTGTGGGCCATGGTATTCCTCGGCGTAACTATCCTCGGCGCGAGCTTAATCCTCGGCAAGAAGCTCGGAGCAATCTTCAGGGTCTGAAGCAACGACGATAGCCGCCTCTACTCGGCGCCCAGCAGAGGACGGATTGCCTTGAGTGCCTTCGCATAGAGCGGATGCAGTCCGCCCCGGCTAAGTTCCATAAGGAGATGCTCACGCAAACTGTCACGGCCGGCAGGAAGGATCTGCGTGAATTCCGGAATCGACTGCCCCCGGATCACCGCATGAAAGAAGTCGGAATTAGCCTCACGGTTCAAAAGGATCTCCATGGTGGGAGAATTGAACTCAACGCGCGAAATGGATGCGCCTTCAACCTCGCGAAGATGAAACCGAATCTCGTTGTTATTTTTGTCACGGAAGCAATGAGAGCCGAGCACCGATTCCAGCTTCCATCCCAGTTGCGCAGCCAACCATCCAACCAGCAAAATACCCGTCGTTCGTGCACCAGGGGCGTGGGTGACCGAGAGATCCCGGAGGTTGGGCAAATCCACTAGGACGGATGAGTGGTCAAAGATATTCGCCAGCGCAAATCGTGCCGTGAGGAGCCTCGTCCAATTCAGATCGCAAAGTACTCTGCGGGACCGTGCCAGATGGGATATCCCGCAGACACGATCGAACTGGATCGATGGCTCCATCCACGTCTGGCTGTCAAAAATCAGACGATCCACCCAACTCCAGAGGTTCTCATCGGGGTCAACTGGGAAATCTCCCTGCCACCAAAAACAAAGCGGAAGGTCCGAGTCCAAGTGCGAAAAAACCACATTGGGGACGGCAGCGGAGGTTTGGCCATCCAGCTGGAACGTGATTTGTTCCGAGCAGATTTGACTACTCCCCTTGCCAGTGGAGTGACAATGCGCACTAATCCATGCGCGTGCAGTGGGCTCGGGCGCGGAGGGGTTTGCGAAAATCAAGATCGCCCGGCACGCATGGTCACTAGCAATCCGAGAGATCAAATTAGTATTTGCGGCAACCGACTCGGCAGATTCAGTATAAATAACCAGATTGATGAGCGAAGCGCGCGTTTTGGAGTCGTCGCCCGATTCCCAGAGCTTTCCCAGTTCCTTGTCGATTCGGCCGATCTCAACCGGCAGTCCCGGCGAGATCGCGAGCGTGTCGGTCGTGCTCACAGCCGTCTCCAGGTGGCGCCAGCGCGCTCTATGAGTGCGTCTGCTTCGGATGGGCCCCAGGATCCCGATCTATAAAACGCCAATTTATCCTTACCGGACTCCCACCCCGCACGAATGGCATCAACGAACTTCCATGCTTCCTCGACTTCATCCCGTCGTGCAAAAAGGGTGGCGTCACCTGCCATGGCGTCAAGAAGCAGACGTTCATAAGCCTCCGGCGTGGGACGCCCAAACGAGGTGCCATAGTGGAAGTCCATTTTGACCGGCTCAATCCGGAGGCTCGTTCCGGGAAGCTTCGCAGACATTCGCAAGGAAACGCCCTCGTCCGGCTGAATACGTATGACGAGCACATTGTCGTCGAGTGAGGATTGAGTTCCACCCGTCTGATTGAACAAAACCGGGGGTGCTCCTTTGAAGTGGAGCGCGATTTCAGTAGCTGCCTTTGGCAGACGTTTTCCGACGCGCATAAAAAATGGAACTCCAGCCCATCGCCAGTTTTCGACACGGAGCTCAAGCGCGACAAACGTCTCGGTTTCCGATTCGAGCGGGATGTTTTGCTCGTCGAGATAAGCCGCGACCCTCTTTCCATTCACCGTTCCTGCCGAGTATTGTGCACGCACCGCGAATTTCGCGACATCTGCGCCCTCGATCTTGCGAAGCGAGCGAAGCACCTTCACTTTTTCATCGCGAATGGCATCCGCACTCAGGTCGGTGGGCGGTTCCATCGCGGTAAGGCAAAGGAGTTGAAGAAGATGGTTTTGCACCATGTCACGCATCGCACCCGACTTGTCATAGTATCCTGCGCGACCCTCGACACCCAGCGGTTCGCTGGCGGTAATCTGGACGTGATCGACGTAACGGGAATTCCAAAGATGCTCGAAAATCGCGTTCGCAAAACGAAGAACCATGATGTTCTGCGCGGTCTCTTTTCCGAGGTAATGATCGATGCGATACGTATCGCGCTCATGGAATGCGTGCTCGACGAGTGAGTTGAGGGCGACCGCGCTGGGATGATCCGTGCCAAATGGCTTTTCGACAATGACACGCGCCCATCCACCCTCGGGCGCAATATTGAGACCGCTCTCGCGCAGGTTGTTCAAAATCGTCTCAAACTGATCCGGCCCCGCAGCCAAGTAAAATAGACGGTTTCCGCGAGTGCCATGGGTTTTGTCCATTTCATCGAGGCGACGGGCCAATTCGTGATACCCCTCGACGTTGTTAAATTCACTCCGATGGTAGGAAATGCGGCTGGCAAACCCGTCCCACAACTCCGGGTTGATCTTCTGCCGTGAAAACTTCTCTGCAGCCTCAAGTAGCTCACCCCGGAACTGCTCGTCCGATTTGTCCCGGCGGGCGAATCCCACCACCGATAACGCAGGCGGCAAATTGCCATCCGAATTGAGGTTATAGAGCGCCGGTATCAGCTTGCGATGCGTGAGATCACCGGTAGCCCCAAAAATGACCAGCGAGCAGGGCTCTGCCAGGGCCCGACTGAGGAGACCTTCACGAAGCGGATTGGCAAAAACAGGTGCGTTGGTATCAGACATCTCGTATTTAGTAAGGTCGAAAACTACCCCCTTGCGCCCGGCGATGCAAGCACGTGGAAGCACTGACTGGTATTCAGGCCCGCTTCTCGAAAATGCACGCTATCCCAGTTTCCTGACGCTCTAATTACTCGCTGCGAGACAATCCTTCGATGTGACATCTTACAGCCTGCCCCCTCGTTTTTCGATCGCCGCAAAATAGTCGAAAACACTTTACTGCCCGTTGGGTAATCGATCTGCGCAACTCTTCCGCTAGCTCCCATGAACGTCGAATTGAACACTCCCAGATTATTTGCAACACTCGATACCCGCCCAAGCGTGTCGTAACTCACGCTGATCAGGAAACTAGGGGTCAGTGTGCAAATCTTGACAAAAGGGGTCATTCCTATAAAATAGAATAGAGCGAAAAAAAACGCGAAAGGGGTGTGCTCAAATGCGCTGACTCCCTCGCTCCATCTGGAAACAATTTTCAAATGCCTCTATTTTCCGGATGGGTCGAGACAGCTCTTCGGGATGCGATAAAACGCGGGAATGACACTCTCCACAGACAGTTGCATCCCGCTTCGACGAATCAATTGCCTGACGCTTTCGGCGTTGATTCTATTTTATGGGACGTGCCTTTCCAGGAGATTGCGGTCTTTGCAGATCCTCACCAGCCACCTCACCGACTCAATCCGGCGATTCGCCCGCGCCAGCAGGTTCGCCTTTTTACTCCCCCGCGTATAGACCGCTTCGGCCAGCACTTCCATGACTTCCAGCACGGC